>CBDUUV010000025.1:0-26223 GCA_965370495.1 uncultured bacterium | reverse complement strand
CCGAACTGTGAGGGTGGGTTGTTGTGTGACGACTGGAAGCAGTACAATGAAGAAATGAAAAACTCGCTGTATTATTTCGTATATATCCCGAGATACCTCGACAGGGAAGAGTATTACGAGAATTGCGGGAAGTATGACGCTTTCGTTTTTGGATGGGATGACTGGGACATGGAAGCATGGGATGGTACTTACGAGAATCTCGTACGTTGGACGCCTAACAGGACAACGTACTGGGATCTTCGCATCGAGAGTGATAAATATCTCGTAAGAGCCGACCAGCATCTTATGCTGCTGATCGTAAACAGGGTGATATCGGCAATCGATGCCGGTTGGCTTGCCTACCGGTTGAACAGGGGGGATATCGATAGTGGCGGGTGGTCGCTCGATCTTCAACCGGATGCGGTAACACCGACGATCGGCATCAGCTACCGTTTTTAGGGGGGTAACAGTTTGAAATTTCTGTCTATTGTTCTGATCCTCGTGGCGGTGGCGCATTCACCGGCGCTGGCTGCGATGAGTAAGTGTGATATACCTGAAAAGAACGATATTTTCGATGTGAAAAATGATATTTTCTATCGCCGCGTTGAGCTGGAGCTGGTGATCTCCCCGGTTGCCTGTACCGGTCGTGCGGGGGCAGATGTGGGGTTGCTTTCCGTATACCCGGCAGGTGGAGAGTATACCGGGACTGACCTTACGGAGAGATCCGCGGCGAAAGAGGCTCTTTTGAGTTTTCTCATCCCCGGGCTCGGGCAGTACAGAATGGGCCACAAGGTTCGCTCCAGAATATATTTTGGCCTGGAGAGTGTAGCATGGATCAGCGCTGGCGCGTTCTACTGGCAGTCTGTCGCCAGGAGAGATGCGTACAAAAGTTACGCTGTCGCATATGCCGGTGTTGGAGGAAAAGGGAATTCGGATGGCTATTATGAAACAATAGGAAATTACATGAGTAGCGAAGGGCCGGGTGGATATAACGAATATGTGCTGAGAGAGGCAAGGGATTTGTATTATCCTGACAAAGCCGCAATGGATGCGTATTATTCGAAAGAGATGATAAGTGGAGATCTTGCCTGGAGATGGGAATCTGAGAGGGCTTTCGGCCTTTACGGTGATCTGTTCGCTGGGAGTGATGCTTCCAGAAGACGCGCTGTATATTCGATCTTCTTCGCGCTTGGATTGAGGGTGGTGAGCATGGTCGATGCTCTCAGGCTCGCCGGCGGCTTGCTTCCGGAATCGGAGACAAAGCCGGGTATATCGATCGGAGTTGATCCACAGCCCGGTGGTTTCAGGATGACGATGTGCCGGTCCTTTTGACCCTGACCCGCATGTTGTACGATAGGCGTCAGATGGGAAAGATCTGTATTTCCTTCCTGTTGATGATATCGGTTCTTCTGCCGATATCTGCAACCGGCTCAGGCTCCGGTCAAGGAGTCGAGAGTCTTTCTCCCTTAATAGAGATCAAGCCGACAGGCCTGCAGCTTGGAAACGGGCAACTTCGAGAACCCCTCGGTATTGCTGCGGATACCGGTGGGAATGTCTATATCGCCGACGCGATGACTGGTAAGGTGTTTCGTTTTTCAACAGATGGCAGTTACATAGAGTTTGAGAAACCGTCATTGAATATCTCGATCTACCCGATAGACGTGACTGTCCATGGGTCATTTGTATATGTTCTCGATTATTCCGGTAACAGGATCCTGCGTTATGACAACAGGGGAGCCTATATGGATATACTCCTGTCTTTTGATAATATGGAACATATGCATCCCGTATCGATTACAGGGGGGGGAGGCGGAAGGTTTCTCACTACAGATATCGAGAACCACGGGGTGGCTGTGTGGACATCTCTTCTCGACATCGAATTGTTCTGGAAGGATTTTGGTTGGGCCGAGGGTAGCCTCGACCGGCCTGTGAAAGCGGCGATGCTTCCGGACGAAAGGATTGTTGTTGCAGAGCTTGGAAACAGGAGGGTCCAGATTTTTTCACCGTCCGGAGCGTATGAAAGCGTTCTCACGGTTCCGGGCGGAATGGATTACGTAACACCGAGATCGCTCTGTGCTGACTATGATGGAAATATCTTTGTTGCAGATACTGAAGGAGGGGCGGTATATGTCTTCAACCGGGAAGGTTTGTACATTCAGAAGCTGGATTCTTTCAATAACCGGAAGATCGCTCCATCTGCCGTTGCTGTCGGATGGGATGACCGGCTCTATGTGGCCGATATCCACTCGCGTACTGTCCTGATCTTCAATCTCAAATACTCCGGTAAATGAACATGGTTCAATTCAAATCGTTTGTCCCGCTGTTTCTATGCCTGCTACTGCCGCCTGGCGCCCGTGCCGCTGAAAGCATACGGTTGTTGAGAGCCCCTGTCAGGAACCAGTACAGGGAAACCGGAACATTTATACTTCTACCAGACCAGAAGAGAGTGGATCTTGGAAGAACATTCCTGATTCAGGGAACCGATTCAGTCACGGTCCAGGGGAGAATTCTCCGGAGAGAGGACGATTACCGGATCAACACGCTCAAGGGTGTTATCATTCTCGTCGAACCTGCGGTTGGAGGCGAAAAACTGGAGGTTTCCTGGTCGAGGTACCCCTTTTCGTTCCCCCCGGTTTTTGCCGCTCGTTTTCCGGGAGAGAACCCTTTGTCCGGTTTTACGGCGCCGGTGTCGGAACCGCGGGGTGGTTGGGAGAAACGAAAGGGGACGCCTTACCGTTTGAGGCTTTCAGGAAGCAAGACGATCGGTTTTACACTCGGTTCGAACAGGGGGTTGGGGATTGATCAGAGCCTGAAAGTTACGATGTCGGGAAAACTGGCAAAAGACCTCGAAGTCAAAGCTACCCTTACCGATGACAACCTTCCAGTTCAACCGGAGGGAAACACAGAAGAACTCAGGCACCTGGACAAGGTATACGTCCAGGTGAAAAGCCGGTATCTGGAGGCTCAGCTCGGGGATTTCAAGACAGGGATGGACTGGTCTCATTTTTCTTCCTTCGAAAGAGAACTGCGTGGCGCGACGATAGCGACCAGGATCGGTGGTCAGAAGTTTTTTGCCGGAGGAGGTATTGCAAAGGGAAGGTTCAGGACAACTACTATCAGGGGACGTGAGGGAGTTCAGGGGCCATATGAGCTTCTCGATGCCAGGCGTTTCAATGGCGTTGTCATTCTGTCAGGTACGGAGACAGTCTACCTCGATGGGAACAGACTGAGGCGTGGCAGCGAAAAGGGTTACACTATCGACTATAATAGAGGCACGGTAACATTTACAGAAAAGATAACAATCACTGGCGATTCCGAAATCGTCATCGATTACCAGATGGGTGAGGATGACTTTACAAGATCCACGGTGACGGCTGGCTGGTCGGCGCCCCTGGCCGGGGGTGGCGTTACGATGCGAACGTTCTTTTTTCAGGAGAACGATAACTCGGACGAACCTGTCAGAAGGTCCCTTTCAAAGGATGACAAGGCACTGTTAGGCCAGGCGGGCGATGATCCCGGGGGGGCGATAGCTTCAGGGATCGAGGAAGTCGAAAATACTGATGACTGTTACATATTTGTCCCGGCAGACACAGTTCCCGGGCATTACCTGTTTGTAGAGAGTGGGGGGCATTTCAGGCTGGCATTCTACAAGGCAGGAAAAGGTGAAGGTGATTATGAAACGGACGGGTTTACGCGGCGTGGAGAAATAAAATATCGATATGCCGGAGAGGGGAATGGAAGCTACAGGACAGGCAGGGAGTTGCCACTACCGGAGAGGAAGCGGGTATTCGCGGTCGGGGTGAAAGCGAGTAAGGGAAAGTTCTTCATAGATGCCGAGGGGGATCTGAGCCAGTATGACAGGAACACGCTTTCAACGCTTGATGACAGAGATAACAGTGGTGGAGCGTTGAAGGTGCAGGGAGGGGTCAGTGATATCAGGATATCATCGAGTAGTCTCTCGCTGACTGGTGAGTATTCCATGCTGGAGGCGAGGTTTGAATCACCGGACAAAACGAGGGAACCGTATTTTTACCGGAACTGGAATCTTGAGGATGTTCCGCTGACTGGGCGTGAGGAGATAACCGGTGTGGCTGTTCGATGGAAGGGAGATACTCTCTGGGACGTGTCCGGGAGTATGAGAAACCTTTCGCGCGAAGGGGGCCTCACGGCGAGCAGGAATGATTTTACGGCAAGCCTCGGTGATGTGCTGGAGAAGGGAATAGGGGTAAAAGCCTTTAATGCGAGAACAGGGGATGACAGGGACCGCCGGTTTGCCAGGGCCGAGGGTGCATTCGGTTTCTGGAAGATCGTTGCAAGGACCAGGTTCGACACGGAGAGGTACCGCTCGTTCGTTCCCTCGCGCCAGGATACGGGGAGATATTACTACCAGAATACGGTATCGATCGCGGGTAGGGATATTGGCCCTTTCAGGGGTGATCTGTCATACAGTGTGAGGCGTACCGACCGGATGGCGGTTGATGGAGGGCTCTGGTCAAGAGACAGGGAGAGTGATGAAATCCGGTTCGACGGCGGCTATAACGGGAATTCCAGAATAATAGATATATTTATTACGCATAGGGTTACACGAGTGCTTTCAACTGGTTTGGAAAGTACCCATGACTTGGCGAGGATGAGGTTCAGGGATTCCTGGGAATCGGCGGGTATTACTACGGATATTGGTTACAGGATAAGTTCGGGGGAGGACAGGAGGCTCGAGAAGGCTGTCATATTTGTAGGTGAGAAGGAGGGGGATTATGATGAGGAAGGCAGGGAAGTCGGTCAGAAGAGAGGCGACTATATGGTTTTGTACCTGCCGGGTGGCGAGGTGGAAGCGGTTCGAACGGTAGAACTCACCTGGAGAATGAGTGTTGGAAGCGGATTACGAGGATTCGGTGCCAGGTCGGGTGGGGATGGCCTTGTCGGTGTGCTGCGCAGGAATATTTCTCTCGATCACTTCTTTTCAGTAATAGAAAAATCGGGAACCGATGAGCTGCTGCGGCTGTATTTGCTCGATCCGGAACTGATGCAGCGGGATGATGTGACACTGTTTGGAAAGAACAGTCTCAGGCAGGAATGGAGTTTTTTCAACAACATGAAAAAATTCGACTTGAGACTTGTCTTCCTGAGAGAGGATGAGGAGGATAACCGTTCGGGTGATTTCTCTACTTCGAGGTATGTGAGGGAGACTCAGCTCCGTGCCGAGGTTGTACCAGGAAAATCGTTTACAGTTTCGTGTGAAGCAGCCACAAAACTCAGATCCACAGATTCCGGTGGCCACGGGGAGCAGAGATACAGGGTTGAAAGCTTTTCGGCTGCCCAGATCCTGGGATATCGATACAGGACTTCCGCGCGGGTGTCGTTGAAGCTGGGTTTCGAGAACAGGAGCGACGATGTTTCCAAGGCCATGCAAAGGTCATTTATCGCCCAACCTTCCCTCAACTCTTCGATAGGTAAAAAGACGCACCTGTCCGCATTCTTGAAATTTACATATACCGATGTCCGTTCGGATGAAGGGAAACCACTCTTTTTCCTCGAGCAGGGCATGCGTGAAGACTGGGCACTGGCAGGACAGTACAGGTTTACGAGGAACCTGAGCCTCGGGCTGAATTACACGGGGCGAAGGGAAAAGGATTATGTGGGGGAGGTGAAGACCGTTCATGCTCTCAAGATGGAGTGTCGTGCTTTTTTCTAGCGTACTGGCGGTAATGCTGGTGTCGAATGTTTCAGCCAACCAGATCATCCGGAAGGTCGAGTGGTCAGGAGCCGCGAATGTAGATCAGGTGGAACTTGGTGGAAAGAGTTTCCTGAAAACAGGTGTCGTCTTCTCCGATTCACTCCTCGACCTGGAGCTTGCGCGGGTAGACTCTGTATATTTTTCCTGTGGGCTTCTGGCTGTTGAAATACAAATTGATACCTTTACTGTAGAGGGTGGAACCGGAATAAGGCTTACTCTCTACGAGGGCGAGCGTACAACTGTAGGAAAAATCACTGTTACCGGTGAAGGCGGGCCGGACAGGGATGCAATACTTCGGGAACTGGAAATATTCGAGGGAGATTTTTTTGAACCCGTGAAGCTGAAGTGGTCCATGGCCGTTTTTCTCGAGAAGTACAACAACTCAGGGTATCCGTTTGCACAGATCTGGATGACAGGCTTTGCGTTCGACGATTCGACAAACAGTGTCGATCTTGTTTTTTCGATATACAAGGGGGACTTATCGAAGATATCCAGAATAGTCTTTGAAGGTATTACGAAGACTGATTCATCGATTGCTGTAAGAATTTCGCGCCTTAAAAAGGGAAAGAAATTTGTCGAAAAAGATCTGCAGAAAGCAACCAGATATCTCAGAGCCTCAGGCCTTTTCAAATCGACAGGCAGGATACAGGTTGTACGCAACGATGCTGGAGCTGTCGACCTGATTGTTCCCGTTACAGACATGAAAAGCAATAACAATTTCCAGGGGGCGTTCGGTTTTTCCCGGAAGGATGATGGAGATTACAGGGTGAATGGTTCCGTGCGTCTTGAATTGCGTAATATGGCCGGCAAGGGAAGAAATGTCAGTCTCAACTGGTTGAATGATGGACAGAAGTATTCCAGGACAGAGCTCCTTTTTACTGAACCTTTTCTTTTCTCAATGCCTGTTCATATGGATAGTGAGTTGAAACAGACCGTTCACGATACTTTGTACGATATGGCCTCCGGAGGAGTCTATTTTCGTATTCCTCTCGGCCCTGTATACTCTGTTACTGTCGGGGTCGCGGCCGAAAGGACGATATTCGGAGATGGGGGTGCCCTGGAGCGGAATTCAAGGCAGAGGTACAGGGTGGGGTTGGCCAGAGACCCGGGATACGGAATGAAACTGAATCTGTTTCTCGAGGGGGCCCGAAAGAAAAGCTGGTATACTGGAGGGAATGATAATAACGAGGGCCAGCTACTGTATCGTTTCGAGGGGTCGATCGAGGCCCCGGTTCTCACCAACCAGGGCATTTATGCCCGCCTGGTTTCCGAGGGGGTGTTTTCTTCGGGATACATCCCTTTCCCGGAGCTGTTTCTTCTGGGTGGGGCAAGGTCGCTACGCGGATATCGTGAGAATCAGTTCAGGGGTGAGAAGACAGGATATCTCAATCTCGAATATCGTTTTGGCGCCGAAAGCAGGATATTCTTCTTCGATGACATCGGTGCTTTTTACCGGGAAGGTAACGGCTGGGAGGTCAGGAACGGAATGGGGTTCGGTATTCGTTCTGTCTCGCAGATTGGTGTTGTAGAACTGAGTTTCGGGGTGGGTGACGAAATATCCCTGAGCAGCACAAGGATCCATATCTCATTGGCCGAGAAGTTCTGACAGTATCCGTCCTGACCGATGATACCCACAATCGACCGGTGAAGCCCTCAGTCTGTGGTTTGCGGCTGGCAGGCTGTGTGTACGCGTGCTTTCCCAATTACAAAAATAAAAATCATCTTTGTTGCATACTCTCATATTCTTGTCTATACAAAACTGACCGCATAGTCTATAATTAGAGTCCCTGAAAGTGGAGAGGAGGATTGGGATTTGACAGAATTTGAAAAGGCAAAAGCAGGAGAAATTACACCTGTACTCAGAGGTGTCGCTGAAGATGAGGGTATCGATTCCGGTCAGTTGCGCGACCTTGTAGCGGGGGGGAAAGTCATTCTGACAGGGATGGCAAGGAAGCATTCCAGGGTGATCGGGATAGGAGAGGGGCTTGTAACCAAGATCAATGCCAACATCGGAACAAGTCCGGATCATGATGATCCGGGTATTGAACTCGAGAAACTGCGAGTTTCGATAGAAGCAGGCGCCGATGCTGTTATGGATCTTTCCACAGGTGGTGATATCAACGCGATAAGGCGTGCCATACTTGAGAAATGTACGGTACCTCTCGGCACCGTGCCGATTTATCAGGCGATCGTCGAAGTTATAAGACAGGGAAGAGAAATTGCTGACTGCAGCGTCGATGAGTTCTTTGGTGTGATCGAAGAGCAGGCGAAAGACGGTGTCGATTTCATGACGGTCCACTGCGGTCTTGTCAAGCGTATCGCCGACAAGATAGCTGGAACGAGAACAGCCGGTGTCGTCAGCCGTGGGGGCTGTTTTCTGCTTCAATGGATAGTAAAGAACAACAGGGAAAATCCATACTACGAATATTACGACAGGCTTCTCGATATCGCGTATGAATATGATATTGCAATTAGTCTGGGAGATGCGTTAAGGCCGGGGGCGATTGCCGATTCGACAGACCGTTTCCAGATCGGTGAACTGCTTGTGATCGGCGAGCTGGTCGACAGAGCACGTGAGCGTGGAGTCAGTGTGTTTGTAGAGGGGCCGGGACATGTGCCGATCAATGAGATCGAGACAAATATGATAATCCAGAAAAAGGTCTGCAAAGGAGCACCGTTTTATGTCCTTGGCCCTCTGGTGACAGATGTTGCCCCGGGGTATGACCATATCACCGCTGCAATAGGTGGAGCGGTTGCTGCGTGGCATGGAGCCGACTTCCTTTGCTATGTCACCCCGGCGGAACACCTCAGACTTCCTTCGGTTGCCGATGTGCGCGATGGAGTGATTGCCACGAGGATAGCAGCGCATGCCGGAGATATCGGTAAGGGGCTTCCCGGAGCTGCTGGCTGGGACAGGAGGATATCGCGGGCGCGTGCAAGCCTTGATTGGGAAACAGCCCTGGATGCCAGTATGGATCCTTCCCTTGCGCGGGAGATGTATGATACAAGTTCGGAAGATTCGGATAAACTGTGTACGATGTGCGGTGAATTCTGCGCGATCAGGGGGAGCAGAAAAAGCAGTGAGAAGTAACCCGGCAGGGCCAGGCTATGCCTGCTGATTACAAGAAAGATTTGAACGGATCTCCGCCTGATCCCATTCCCGGTGAGATGCTTGAGGCCTTCAGGCCTTATATCCCCCTGGAGGAGAGGGTCGCACTTGACGACAGGCAGCTTGAGCGGGTAGTCCTTAATGCTTTGTCGGCTAGCCCTGTCCCCCTGGCGGTCCTTATAGGTCTTGCTGAAAAATCCGGGTTTTCAGGTTATTCCCTTCTCGTCAGAGTGGCAGCGGCTGCGGATTCCCCGGGATTTTTCGATACGGAATTACCTGGTACCCCGGATGGGATCAGGGTGAAGCCCAAAGTGAAGTGTGATGTGGAAGGGAAAGAGAAAACTTCACGGAGAGCCGGTGACAGGGAACAAAAAGAGATCCCGCCGGGTACAGGGTACGGGGCTCACTTAACGGTTGATACAGTATTTGCCGGGCTCTTTGCTGTTCTGGGAGAGAAAAGGGATGGACAGCTCGAGATGGCCAATGCTGTAATGTCCTGTTTTCGATCGGGAGGATTTGCGTTTATCGAGGCTGGTACCGGTACAGGGAAATCACTTGCCTACCTCGTTCCGGCCATATTGCATTCGCTTGAAACGGGCGAGCGGATAGTTGTTTCCACTTACACGAGGAATCTTCAAAACCAGTTAATGACCAGGGAGATCACCCGCCTGGTCCATCTTCTTGATATCGAAATCCCTGTTGCCAGGTTGATGGGGCGGGAAAACTATATTTGCTCGAGAAAACTTGTTTCCATGGTAATACAGATGTCGGTGGAAGATGCAAGTTCCGCCCTGGCGCTCGCTCTTTCGGCCGCGCTCGCTCCGGGAGGCACTGTGGAATCTATCTCTCCCGCCGGGAAGCTGGACCGGCCGAAACGTATCGGCGCTCCTCCGAGATGTTCGATGAATGCGTGCAGCCATTCAGACCGCTGTCCCCTTCTTGTCGCGAGAAAAAAGGCGCGCGAGTCAGCCCTCGTATTCGTCAATCATGCCCTGATAATGACCGATTACAGACAGGAAGGATCTGTTATTGGTCCGTATCACAGGGTCGTATTCGATGAAGCACATCACCTGGAACACTCTGTGATGGAAAATCTGTCGGTCAGGATCTTCGGAAGAGACCTTGTCAGGATATTCGATCAGGTATCCCCAATATCGACAGGAAACGAAAGGTGGAGGCTCCTGATATCGGAGCTGGAGGAGCCTGGAGGTCTGGTTAAATGGACAGGGCAGATCGATGCTCTTGCTCTTTCGATGGTACGATTGATGCAGGCCTTCGATTCCCTTTTCAACGCGATTTCGGACTCGCTTAATCCTGACAAAAAGCTGCGAAGCACAAAGACACGCTACCATGACGGAGCGGAAGCGTTCGGTGATATCAGGGATGAAGTAGGTGCTTATCAATTATGTAACAATGAGTTCAGAGAAACACTTAAACTTATACTTGATGCAAAGGTTTCTGTGGCCGGGCATTTCTTTCAGCAAGAATTGAAATATGTTGACGAAGAACTGGCTACTCTTCTGGCAGGCCTGGAATACCTGACGAGTGCGTCCGACGAGGAGAGTGTTTTCTGGATTGAGTGGAGCTCAAAAGGGGCCGCATCCGGGATCTGTGGGTCGCCGCTCGAGATAGATCGCCGTTTTGCCGATTACCTCGAGGAAAGCTGCGGTTCAGCCGTCTTTACATCAGCTACCCTTGCTGAGGAAGGATCGTTCACACCAGTCAGAAAAAGGCTCGGAACAGATTTTGTGAACCCTGAAACGATCGAGTTGATGGTTCCTTCTCACTTCAAATATGAAGAGAATCTTCTGATACTCCTGCAAACGGGGCTTGGCGATCCGAACGATCCGGATTATGCAGGGGTTGTAGGTGATATTGTATCGAAACTTGCCGTCAAGGTGAGGCGGAGGATGATGGTACTGTTCACATCGTACCGGATGTGTCAATCTGTCTCGCGGCATCTGGAAAGTATCGATCTGCCGGGACCTGTATTCATGCAGGGTATGGCGGAGAGCAGGGAAGCACTCGCAAGCAGCTTCGGGGAATCAGACAGCGGGATACTTCTCGGTGTTGCGAGTTTCTGGGAAGGAGTCGATTTTCCCGGAGAACAGCTTGAACTGCTCGTGATACCCAAACTTCCTTTTCCAGTACCGAGTGAACCGATTATCGAGGCCCGGTCCGATAAAATTCGCAGGCTCGGTGAGAACCCGTTTACATCCCTTCACCTCCCTGAAGCGATACTCAGGTTGAGACAGGGCGTCGGCAGGTTGATAAGGAGATCGACCGACAGGGGAGTGGTGGTCATACTCGATTCAAGACTCGATACGAGGCCATATGCGAAGAATATTCTTTCCGCTCTTCCAGTCAACGTCACACTTTTACCCAATGTTCATGTGATAGTTTCAAAAGCGGCCGACTGGTTTAACAGGCGGGGGACGTTGTGATGACAGGGTGCTGGTTCCGGAAAGAGTTCTGCCAGGTGTTCGCGGGGAAGGAACACGGAGTTTCAGCAGGCGCAGCGTGAAAAATGCTCGATTGCACCTGATGGAATCACCAAAAGAGTTGCGTTGAAGACTGGAAATGCTGTACCTTTACCATGTTGCCGCGTATTGATATGGAAGTTTGTAACTGACTATAATAAGAGTTATTTACAAAATACACTGAAGTCTGTTTCGGAGGTGAATCTGATGAAGCCGGTAATTATCAGGGCTCCAAGGGGGAGCGATATCAGTTGTAAGGGATGGTTCCAGGAAGCGGCCATGAGAATGCTGATGAACAACCTGGATCCTGAAAACGCGGAAAGACCCGAGGATCTTGTGGTTTATGGCGGTACGGGCAAGGCGGCAAGGAACTGGGAATGTTATCATGCGATAATCGATAGTTTGAAAAAACTGGGTAATGATGAAACGCTCCTCGTCCAGTCAGGCAAACCTGTCGCAGTCTTTAGAACACATGAGGGGGCGCCAAGGGTTCTGATAGCCAATTCGCTTATTGTTCCGAAATGGGCGACCTGGGAACATTTCTGGGAACTCGAATCGAAAAATCTTATGATGTATGGCCAGATGACGGCCGGTTCGTGGATGTATATAGGAACACAGGGGATACTTCAGGGGACTTACGAGACATTTTCTGAATGTGCCAACAAACACTTTGGAGGAAGACTGAAAGGACGGTTTATCCTGTCGGGAGGTCTTGGCGGTATGAGTGGCGCGCAGCCCCTGGCTGTTACGATGAATGGTGGTGTCTGCCTGATCGTTGAAGTGGATGCCAGGCATATCCAGAGGCGGCTTGATACAGGGTATTGTGACATCATGGAGACAGACCTCGACAGCGCCCTGAAGAAGATCGATGAAGCTGTAAAGTCCGGGAAACCTCTCTCGATAGGCCTTGTTGGTAACTGTGCCGATGTGTTTCCCGAGCTTGCCGGAAGGGGAATAGTTCCTGATGTGGTTACAGACCAGACATCAGCTCACGACCCGCTGAATGGTTATGTACCTAAGGGGTATACTCTCGATGAGGCTGCTAAACTCAGGGAAAGCGACCCGGAAAGATATATAAGAGAAGCGATAGAATCGATGGCTGTTCATGTTCAGGCGATGATCGATTTTCAGGAAAAAGGTTCTGTAGTCTTCGATTATGGAAACAACATCCGGGGTATGGCCCAAAAGGGGGGGCTGGAGAATGCATTTGCTTTTCCAGGGTTTGTTCCAGCCTTCATAAGGCCTATGTTCTGTGTGGGAAAAGGGCCCTTCCGCTGGATCGCGCTGTCAGGAAAAGAAGAAGACATATACAGAACAGACGATCTTATCCTGGAGCTTTTCCCCGAGAACGAGTCGCTCGGAAGGTGGATAAGGCTGGCTCGCGAGAAAGTGGAATTCCAGGGGCTGCCGTCACGGATATGCTGGCTTTCATATGGTGAGAGGGAGAAATTCGGACTTGCAATTCACGATCTTGTAGCTTCCGGTGAGATCAGTGCTCCTATAGTGATTGGCCGTGACCATCTGGACAGTGGTTCAGTTGCATCGCCATATCGCGAGACCGAAGGGATGAAGGATGGAAGCGATGCAGTGGCCGACTGGCCGATATTGAATGCCTTGCTCAATGTGTCAAGCGGCGCCGCGTGGGTATCCGTACATCACGGGGGTGGTGTAGGTATGGGGCTTTCTATTCATGCCGGGTTGGCAGTCGTAGCAGATGGAACACCGGAAGGGCGTGAAAAACTAACACGTTGTCTCAATAATGACCCTGGCACAGGAGTTGCAAGACATGTGGACGCGGGCTATGAAATAGCCATCGAAAAAGCCAAGGATGCAGGGCTGGATATCCCGATGCTTGGGAGATAAAAACTTTACCTTAAGTTATGCCTGATAAAGGTTCAGGCCGCGAATCGGCTTTGCGACTTTAAGAGTATGCATTATGCCTGGATTACCCGGGCTACTGGTTTCATTCTGCGAGGAGAGGCGCTTGCCGGAGAACATTGATTTGTTACTACTTGGCGCCGGGCAAATAATAACCTGCGCAGGTTTCGGAGACGGGCCCTGGCGTGGGGGTAGTTTGTCTGATCCTGGAATTATTCAGGGTGGTGCTATTGCTGTCAACGGGGGCAGAATATTTGCCATCGGTACCGAGGAAGAGGTCAGGAGCAGAATAGACGGTTTGCAGGTCTTACGGACGATCGATGCCGGTGGACGTGTTCTGATGCCGGGATGGGTCGACTCGCATACCCATGCTGTTTTTTCAGGCTACAGGGCGGATGAATACGAAGCGAGGATCAGGGGTGACAGCTATCTCGAGATAGAGAAAAGAGGTGGTGGGATCAAGAGATCCGTGCGTGGTGTGAGGGAGATGGATGAGCAGGTTCTCTTCGAGATCAGCAGACGCAGATTGGAAAAGATGCTTCAACAGGGAGTAACGACACTGGAAATCAAGAGTGGATACGGCCTTGATCTCGAGACCGAGATGAAGCAGCTGCGGGTTATCCGCCGTCTGGGCAGAGAAACGGTTCTGGATGTAAAAGCTACTTTTCTGGGGGCCCATCAGGTACCGCCGGAATTTGCAGATACCGATGGATTTGTCGATGTTGTTGTCAATGAGATGATCCCGGCCGTGGAGGAGAATTCTCTAGCCGACTTCATAGATGTTTTTTGTGAGAAGGGTGTCTTTGATCTGGATCAAACACGCAGGGTACTATTGGCCGGAAAGGAACATGGATTCGGTCTCAAGATTCATGCAGACGAAATATATGCGTTGGGTGGCACCGAACTGGCAGTGGAACTGGACGCCGTGTCCGTAGATCACCTGACAAAGATAACACCCGAAGGTATCAGGAGACTGGCCGGGAGTAATACGATCGGGGTTCTTCTTCCCGGAACTTCATTCGGCCTTGCCTCAAGGCATTTTGCTCCAGCGAGGGATCTTGTCGAAGCCGGAGCTGCAATCGCCTTGTCGACTGATTTCAATCCTGGAAGCGCTCCTTCGAACTCTATGCCGTTGTCAGTCTCGATAGCTTGTTCACAAATGGGGCTGGTTCCTGGCGAAGCGATAGTTGCTGCCACACGTAACGGTGCATATGCAATCGGGATGGGATCTGAAGTTGGTTCTTTAGAAACGGGTAAAAAGGCCGATATAGTATTATACGATAATGAGGATTATCGTGAAATACCATGCAGGGCAGGTTTGAATCATGCTGTTCTTGTTCTGAAAGAAGGGTCCGTGGTGTGTGAAGTCGATGATTTCAGGGCCAGAAGCGAGGTCGGATTGTGAGTAAATCCAGTCAGCTAAGGAATAGGGCCCAGAACTTCCTGAAAAAAGGGAAGTTTGACAAGGCTATAGGGGAGTATAAAAAGCTCCTCACTGTCGAATCACGCAATCCGAACCTGTATAATGAACTCGGTGATATCTACCTCAGGGCAAATGACAGGGTACAGGCCGTATCTTCTTTCGAAAAAGCATCCATCAACTATGAAAAAGTCGCTCTGTACAATAATGCCGTAGCGGTATGCAAGAAAATTTTAAGAATCGTTCCCAACCGACTTGATACTGTATACAAGCTTGGAGAGATCAAGACAAAACAGAAATTCATCGGTGAAGCCGAGACATATTTCTTGCAGTATTTTGATGTTATAATTTCTGAACCGGAATCAACAGGCGGGAAGATTCAGGAAAAGACAGAGAATGTTCTCCAGTTGATACCGGATTGTGAAGGTATCTGGTCCAGGGCGTCCGATGTATTCAACCATATCGGATTAAAATCTCGCGCAGCACAGATACTGGCTGAATTGATTTCAAAGACTTCATTGACCGGTGATGCGCAGAAATTGAATTTCTATAGAAGCAGGCTGGATCTTCTGAAACAGTCGCTTAAACGTGAAGAGATCGAAGAGCTCGAAAAGATCACTTCGTCTTCAGGCTCAGAGCCTATTGCTCAGGGACACCCTGTTTCGGATGGGGTAGATGCGGCGGGTATCGACCTTAACGAAAATGCCGGCAATATACCGGGTGTTCGATCAGAAACTGGCGCGAAAGATCAACTCTATGTCGACGATGTCAGGAAAGTTGAGGCACCTGAAAGTACTTCCGGGACTACGGATGCCGCTGTTTCTTCAGTCGCGAATGAAACCGGCGGTGAATCTGACTCGAAAGAATCCCGGAATGGATCGGATACAGGCGCTCAGAGTATTCATGGTGACACATCGGCAACACTTGCTGAGGATCTTTCCGATATAATCGAGCAGGAGGATGCCGAAATCGAGAGCGAGGCTTCGATCGGTGATCTTGCCCGGGAGATCACAAGCGATGTAGAGGAAGATGATCACAGGAGTCATTATGATCTTGGAATGGCGTATATCGAGATGGGTCTTTTCAAAGATGCTGTAAGGGAATTACAGATCTCTTCGAAGTCGCAACTGCTTCAACTGCAGAGTCTCGAGATGATAGGATTTTGTTTTCTTTCGATCGGCAACCCGCGTATCGCGGTCAAACAACTCGAAAGAGGATTGGAACTTTCCAAAGTTTCGAATGGGGACAATCTTGGTATTCATTACAATCTAGGGCTTGCTTTTGAATCTCTGGGTGATAATGAAAATGCCCGGGAGCATTTTGAAGAAGTCTATATTGTCGATGTCACATTCCGGGATATCTCGGAAAAGATGAAAAAGTTCAGCACTGTTTCCTGAAACGGATCTCGATGAGAAAATCCGAAATTCTCTGTGACCTCCATCTACATTCTTTTTACTCTGATGGTGATCTATCCCCGGTGGAACTTGTCAAACGTGGTGGGCTTGCCAATCTAGCCGCGGTCTCTGTAACAGATCATGATACGATTGCCGGGCAGGCGGAAGCTGCACGTGCGGGGCTGGAGTACGATGTGGAGGTGATTACGGGAATCGAGTTCAGCGTGAGGGAAGACAGGTTTGATATTCACATACTGGGATATCTTTTCGATCCTGAAGATCCAGAGCTTGTTATATGTTCTAAAGCTCTTGAAGAGGCAAGGTACAACAGAGCCCGGGCTATAGTTAAAAAGCTTAACGGCCTTAATGTCGATATCACGATGAAAGAAGTGTCCCGAATTTCGGGAAGGGGCGCAATCGGAAGGCTTCATATTGCGAGGTTGCTTCTTGAGCAGGGATATATATCAAATATTCAGGAAGCGTTTACCCGCTATATAGGGGAAGGCAGGCCGGCCTGTGTTCCAAGAAAGATCCTGACGGTTGGTGCGGCGGTATCGATTATCAGGAACGCCGGGGGTGTTGCTGTCTGGGCTCATCCAGGCAGCAACATAAGGAGAAGGAACCTGGTTGATGCCATAATCGGGTCCGGCATATCGGGACTCGAAGCCTGGCATCCCAATCATACCCCGGAATTGACAAAGCGGATCTGCTCTGAAGCACGTAGTCGGGGGCTGGTGTGCACAGGTGGTTCCGATTATCATTTTACCGAGGCTATGAAGGCAGACATTGGCGGGATCAGCGTGCCTTATGAGTCAGTTTCTCGTCTGAGAAAGATGATTTGACTTGACCATGCTACCTTCCTGGATTAAAGTTCGTTCAGAATGAACGGGCGGATGATCTACCACCTTATTCCGGCAGCCTTTATGAGAGTTTCCTTTAAATATTTATTTGTTATGGCAATCATGTTGATGCTGTGTATTCCGCATGTTATTGCGGCGGAGCCCGGTACTGTTCCAATCGGGTCGGTACTGGCAGATTCCCTGTCATTTCCGGGCGAGGTATACGTGCTGACCGCGGATGAGCTGGCAGATTACAATATCAACACCGTAGAGGATATCCTGGAAATGCTGCCTGGTCTGTCCTTCTGGAGGAAAGGCCCTGAAGGATCAACTGTTGCCTTTTCAGTGGACGGGCAGTCCTCCAGGGGTATCACTCTCCTGGTCAACGGAGTGCCGTTTACAGATCCTTATAATGATGGGCCTCTCCTTCGTTTTGTTCCTCTTTCAAGGTTAATACAGGTCGAAGTCATCTTCAGCGGTTCGGCCGGCGTCTCTGGTGTTTTTTGCCCCGGAGGGTTGGTCAATATTGTCATAGAAGAGGGAGGCAGGCAGGGCCCGATTACCGTGGCTGATTTTACAAATGGCCATTTGGCAAGGCGTTCGCGCCGTATCTGGTTTTCGAGCCCCGGGTCTTCTATCAATGTCACATTTGCTTATGATGAATATCTGCAGGATGCGTCCAGATCCCTTTCGGAAAGTGGATCTGGTTTAATAGGGTTGTACAATTCCAGATCGATACTGGCTGAGTTGTCCCTGACGACTGATGATGATCATCATCTTTTGCTCCGTATCCAGAAGTATGATGATTCTTACAAGGGAAGCATGTTGTATCCGGCTGTTCCGTCTATCGGTTATAAAGGAGAGGGTATCGGTTACAACGGGTTTGATTCACAGCTGAGATATTCAAGAGGGGCCTTTTCGGTTCTGCTGAGGCAGAGAGTGCTGGAGATGAAGCGGTACAGTGGCAGGATATCAGGCCACTTGCTTGGTGGTAGTGTTAAATGGGATGCCAGTGTCAGGGAGCTGTCAGTTAAGACATTCATCAATGCCAGGGCTGTATCCTTCGAAAACCGTTTGTGGGGAGAGTATTTTCATCCGGAATACAGTCTGGCCGAAGGTGGGGTTGCTGTTGCTGGCAGCATCTCCAA
Organism: uncultured bacterium; assembly: GCA_965370495.1. GTDB lineage: Bacteria > Krumholzibacteriota > Krumholzibacteriia > Krumholzibacteriales > Krumholzibacteriaceae > Krumholzibacterium. The sequence continues at coordinate 8,242 of CBDUUV010000025.1, read as the reverse complement.
GTACATGTGGAGGGGTGGATTGTATGGATGTTACCACAGTGAAACAGGGTTGTGGCTGGGGGGCGAAATGGGTATCAGCAGGGGGAACGGAAATGGGGCTTATCAGTGGCTGAAGTTTTCGAGAAGATCGAGAGTCCCCGCGGCAGAGGAACTTTTCCAGCCGGAACTGAATCAGACTATCGAGGGTGATTTCTTCAGCAGTGTGGGTAACACGGAACTGGACCTGGAAAAGACTGATGAAGTGTCACTTGGATTCGGATTCTCTGAAGAGTTATCTTTCGATATTTTCGTCAGAAAGGAAAGGCGAAGAATAATATTTGATCAGGGTTCTCCGGCCGTATACAAATCAACAGGGGATGACGAGGTTGCAGGCGTGAGAAGTGGTTATCGTGGAGACGCCAGGCTTTTCGGGACAGGCATTGGATACTCGATCGGTGTGGAGTATTTCGGCAAGAGAAGCGAATATACACCGGGAGTTCCCGAATACCGCTTTATGGGAAACCTGCGATTAAAACGCCGGTTCTTCAAGGATACGGAAACACTTTCGCTGTTACTCAGTGCTTGCCATGTTGGCCCGAGAAACTGGGCGGAAAGCTTGCTGGAAAGGTACAGTGTCCTTAATGCGTCATTCTCCATGACGGTGATGTCGGCAACAGTCAGGTTCGAAATGAGGAATATCCTGGATACGAGATATGAAACCGTCCCCGGGTACTGGATGCCTGAGCGTCATTTTCGTATGGGTGTGATCTGGAATATTCTCGATTAACAGGCACATTTCTTAAAACCACTCTTACTGAGCTTCCTGGTCGAAAACAGTCCAGTGATCGAATGATTTACAGAGACATCTTGTAATTTGCAACAAAGCTCCGATCGGTTTGCAAAGTGCAAATATGCTTGCATGCTGCACAGAAGAAACGGGGTGCCAACCCCCTTTTCCCACACAAGGGCCAAGAGGCCGAATTATAGAAAAATCAAGTTATTAGAGCATCCGGCATGATGGTGGAAAAGTGCCATCTTATACTGCCGTAACCCCTCCTTTTCTACTCGAATCGATTTTACGGCAAGGTATTAGGCTGTAACCCTTTCTGTGGCATATTATTTGCGGGTCGGAATTTTTTATTCGATACTGAGCAAATTCTGCCAAGTAGTAAATGAGCAGGATCCAGCAGTGGTCAGATAATTGCATGCGCTTTCACGGGATTCATATATGGTCGGAGGAAATCCTTGAAAGATACTATAGCTAACCAGCTTGTTGAATCGAGTCTTGTAAGTCAGGAGCAACTGGAACTCGCGTTACAAGAGCAGGGAAATTCCGGAGGAAGCCTTGCTTATAACCTCGTCAAAACGGGGGCGATTTCGGAGAAGGCTTTCTCTGAGTTCCTTTCCCAGGAATTCCAGGTTCCGGCGATTGACCTCGATGAACTCGAATCGGACGAACATTCAGTAGAACTTATTCCCTCGGAAGTGGCTACAAAGTTTCAGGTAGTACCAGTGTCCCGTGAGGGTCGGGTACTGACCGTAGCGATGGCCAATCCGGATAATATCTTCGCAATTGACGATATCAAGTTCATTACCGGCCTTGAGGTTTGCCCTGTTGTAGCTACAGAGACATCTATTAAAAGAGCAATCGACAGATTCTACGATTCCGCGGATTCTCTTGCGGAAGTGATGCGCGATATGGAAGAAGACTTCGAGATTGTAGAGGATGTCGAAGAAGACGTGGGGCTTGCCGAAGCGCAGAGTGAGGATGCGCCGGTGGTCAAACTTGTCAATTCCCTTATTGCCGACGCGGTGAACAAGGGAGCAAGTGATATCCATGTTGAACCTTTTGAAAGATCGCTCCGCGTACGTTTCAGGATCGATGGACAACTGCACGAGATGATGTCTCCTCCTGTCAAGATGAAAGGAGCGATTACCTCGCGCCTCAAAATCATGGCTGAATTAGACATCGCCGAGAAGAGAATTCCGCAGGATGGGCGCATCAAGATCCGAATTGGAAGCAAGAAGATAGATCTGCGTGTCAGTACCTTACCTACGATCTTTGGTGAAAAAGTGGTGATGCGTATTCTGGACAAGAGTAACCTGGAGATAGACTTGACCAAGCTCGGGTTCCAGCATGAGTCACTTGAAAAATTCAATAAGGCGATCGAATCACCTTATGGCATGGTACTTGTGACAGGCCCTACCGGTAGCGGAAAAACCACTACCCTCTATTCAGCCTTGAGCAAGATTAATTTGCCACATCATAATATTATGACCGCTGAAGATCCCGTAGAGTACAATCTTGAAGGAATTAATCAGGTAAATGTTCACGATGAGATCGGACTTACCTTTGCTTCTGCACTGAAGGCCTTCCTGCGGCAGGATCCCAATATCATAATGGTTGGTGAGATCCGTGACCTGGAGACGGGATCGATTGCTGTCAAAGCCGCCTTGACGGGGCACCTTGTTCTAAGCACTCTGCATACGAATGATGCCCCGAGTACCATTAACAGAATGATTGACATGGGTATCGAACCTTTTCTGGTAGCAAGTTCGACGAACCTTATCCAGGCACAGCGTCTTATCAGGCGCCTGTGCGAGAATTGCAAAAAAGCAATGGAGATCCATCCCGAAGCGCTCAGGGAACTGGGTATACCGAATGAAAAACCCTTTGAGGTCTATATCACGGAAGGATGTCCGAAATGCAATAATACCGGGTACAAGGGACGACTCGGATTGTATGAGATCATGCCGATATCGAGCGAAATCAGTGAAATGATCCTGAACCGCTGCTCATCGGCGGAGATCAAGGAACAGGCAGTCAAGGAGGGTATGAGTACTCTAAGGAATGATGGAGTCTTTAAACTCAAACAGGGGATCACTTCTCTTGAAGAAGTACTCAGGGAAACTACAATTAAATAATGGCCTTTGGGTGGCCATAATCGGGGAGATGTTGCATATATGCTGAATCTCAGAGAGTTGTTGCAGGAGATGATTGATAATAAAGCGAGTGATCTTCACATTACTGCAGGTGTGCCTCCGATGCTCAGAGTGGATGGAATCATCCGCAAGACGAATCACTCTGTGACGACGCCTGAGGTGAGCAAGCAGATTGCATACAGTGTTCTGACCGAAGAACAGCAGAAACGTTTCGAAAACGACAAGGAACTCGATTTTTCATTCGGAGTCCAGGGACTTTCGAGATTCAGGGCTAATGTTTATCAGCAGCGTGGTGTGACCAGTATGGCCATAAGGCAGATTCCGTTCGAGATCCTTGATTTCGACAAACTTGGTTTGCCTAAAGTGGTGAAATCTTTTGTAGAGAAGCAGAAAGGTCTTATCCTGGTAACAGGCCCGACAGGGAGCGGCAAATCGACTACACTGGCGAGCCTTATCGACAAGATCAACAAGGAACGTTTCGCCCACGTTATAACAATAGAAGACCCGATTGAATATATTCACCAGCACAGAAACTGTATAGTCAACCAGAGAGAGGTACGGGCTGACACGGAGACTTTCGGAAACGCTCTGAAGCATGTACTCAGGCAGGATCCCGATATCATACTCATAGGCGAGATGCGCGATCTCGAAACGATGCAGGCGGTGCTGACGATAGCGGAAACCGGACATCTGGCTCTTGCGACCCTTCATACGAATTCAACTTTCGAATCGATTAACCGTATAGTTGATAACTTTCCAGCGGCCCAGCAGTCGCAGGTACGTGCCCAGCTCGCGTTTGTGCTCGAAGGTGTGCTTACACAGCAGTTGATCCCCCACGCATCTGGAAAGGGGAGAGTCCTGGTTGCGGAGGTCATGATCTGTACACCGGCGATCAGAGCAGTTATCCGTGATGACAAGATCCACCAGATATACGGCCTGATGCAGGCCGGGCATAAATATGGAATGCAAACCATGAACCAGGCACTCTTCAGAGCGTATTGTGACCGGACGATTACCAAGGAAGAGATTCTGAGAAGAAGCCCTGATCCTGTCGAACTTGAACAGATGATGGGTGAAAAGGCAGGAGTAGACGGTATTCGGTACTAAATCAGTTTTTTAATGCAGCGAATAAAATCCAGGGGGAAAACGATGGCAACGATTTATATCTGGAAGGGAAGGACACCGGCAGGTGAGGTCCTGTCCGGCGAATATGCGGCTGAGAGCAAGAACGAATTGATCAGTCACTTGCGCAAGAGAAGGATTATAATCACCCATATCAGGCAGAAGCCGAAAGATATTCAGATAAATTTTGGAAAAAATAACAAGATCACGATCAAGGATATAGGGATTTTTACTCGCCAGTTCGCGACTATGATCAATGCTGGACTGCCGATGGTGCAATGTCTCGACATCCTTTCGTCACAGCTTGAGAAACCAAAATTCAAGCAGATTGTGACCGAAGTGATGAGTGATGTGGAGTCGGGTTCAACGCTTGCTGAAGCACTCAAGAAACATGACAGCTTCAGCGACCTGTTCGTCAATATGGTCGACGCCGGAGAGGCCGGGGGTATCCTCGACATCATTCTTAACAGGCTTGCAGTGTACCTGGAAAAAGCTGATGCTCTCATACGAAAGGTCAAGGGAGCATTGACCTATCCAACCATAGTGCTTTGTGTGGCTATGGGAGCTACCATATTCATGCTTATGGTGATCATCCCGACTTTTGCGAAAATGTTTACAGATTTCGGCGGAAGTCTTCCTATGCCGACACAGATAGTGATGTTCTTCAGCGATTTCCTGAGAGCAAACTGGTTACTCCTGGCGGGAATAGCGATAGGCGGCACCATCTTTTTCAAGAGATACTACAAGACTGAAAAGGGCCATTACAACATAGACAAAATAACGTTAAACCTTCCGATCATCGGAAATGTCGTGCGGAAGGGAGCTGTCGCGCGTTTTACCAGGACCCTGGGCACATTGATCGCCAGCGGTGTTCCGATTCTGAACGGACTTGATATTACTGCACGGACATCGGGCAACAAGGTTATCGAGAAAGCTGTCATGGAAGTCAAGCAGAGTATCAGTGAGGGTAACACGATAGCCGATCCATTGAAAAAAAGCGGTGTGTTTCCGCCGATGGTTGTCCAGATGATCTCTGTGGGAGAGCAGACAGGCGCTCTGGACGAGATGCTTGACAAGGTCGCTGATTTCTATGATGACGAAGTTGATGCGGCGGTGGAGGCAATGACAGCTGCGATCGAACCGATCATGATAGTAGTAATGGGAGCAATCGTCGGTGGTATGCTGGTTGCCATGTATCTGCCCATGTTCTCTCTTGTGACCGTGGTAGCAGGATAATAAGCAGGAAAAGAGGAATGGATTTGTTTCCGCGCGCAATTCCTCCGAAAGAGGAGCAACAACTAAAAAAATTCGTTAATCTGAGGATCATCATGTCCACCCTGGTTATCGGGGCGGCGATAATGGTCATGCAGTTCCAGGCAAGGATGACTTTGGCCGCGGGACTGTATAGTCTCCTGGGAATAGTTTATCTCAGCACCGGCTTCGCATACCTTGCATTCAGGAAGGGAATTTCCCCTGGCGTTGTGATCCTGTTACTTGTCGGGATCGATATGGTCGTATTTACAATGCTTATACATTACAGCGGAGGGTCGGCATCGTATTTTACGATCCTGTTTATACTGCCGATACTTGTTGGAGGGCAGTTTTTCCAGGTTGCGGGCGGACTGATTACAGCCATATTTGCCACATCGGTTTATTTTACATACAGCATGCTGGAAATCAGTGGCCGCATCTATTCTCCCCCTGGAACCTGGATGGGGACCTACTCTAATTCGATATTTTCAAACCTGATGATTCAGGGATATCTGTTTATGGTTATCTTTATACTTACCGGCCTGATCAGCGGTTATGTTTCGAAGTATCTACAGAGCAAGGGAAGAGAACTGGCCGACAAGGAAAGGGAGATTCGCCGGATCAAACTGGATACGGACAGCATACTCATAAATATGAGCAGCGGGCTTATCGTGACAGACCTGCAGGGCAGGATCCTCTCCATCAATACGTCGGCTGTCGAGATACTGGGAGTGGATACTGATAAGGATTACAAGGGCATCAACTGCAGAAAAGCATTTTCTCATATGCCGGCCCTGGTGGATGAACTCGAATTTGTGCCGGGCAGCAACACTCAGAAAAAACGTTATGAAATAGAGGTATGCAGAACCGATGGAGTCAGGTTGCCTCTGGGGATAAGCATCTCGATCCTCAAGGATGAAAATGACGAGATCAAGGGTGTTATTGCGATATTCCAGGATCTTACGGAAGTGCGGCGGATGCGTGAGAAAATCCGTCAGTCGGACCGGCTCGCAGCTGTTGGAGAACTTTCGGCAGCCATAGCGCATGAAGTCCGTGCTCCGCTTGCATCGATATGTGGTTCGATCGAGATGCTCAAGGGAGAATTGGAATTAAGTGGTGACAACGAAAAACTAATGGATCTGATAATACGCGAGTCTGACAGGCTTGACAGGATCATAACAGATTTTCTCGAGTTTGCGAAATTGAGAAAACCTTCATTTTCACATGCCGATATAGCGAAATCGGTTGAGGATATAGCACTTCTCTTAAAGTACACGCCAAACCTGAGCCATAAGATGTCGATAGATATCAATGTCGACATAGATGACTCCAGGCTATATATCGATAACGAACAGATAATGCAGGTATTTCTCAATATAGGACTTAATGCTTGTGAGATGATGAAGGGGCATGGAACCCTGAGTGTTTGTGTAACCAGGGTTCAGGTGCGGCTTAGAGAGAATGAAGCTTCCGAAGAATGTATTCAGATCGATTTCCATAACGATGGTCCGGTGATACCGGAAGATGTACTTCCGAATATCTTTGAACCATTTTTCACGACGAAACAGGCTGGTACCGGCCTGGGGCTCGCCACTGCCGCAAGGATCATCGAGAGTCATTCCGGTATTATAAAAGTGAAAAGTTCGAAAGAAGCAGGAACCGTGTTCTCAGTCATCCTCCCTGTCCATGCGTCGAGAATGGAAGAAGAGGAAAAAACAGATAACGTTAAAGAGTTTTGCAATGTATAGGGTATCCAAAATTGGGGGTTTGAATTAATGGCAGGCGAAAAAATCCTGATCGTAGATGATGAAAAAAGTATGTGCCAGTATCTTGCTATAATGCTCAAAAAGGAGGGGTACACAGTCAAGACTGTCCACAACGGGAAAAAAGCATTCCAGGAAGTTAAAAATTCCAACTTTGACGCTGTGCTGACAGACATAAGGATGGAGGGTATGGATGGGATAGAGCTTCTTGGTGTTGTCAAGGAATACGATCCCGCCATTCCCGTGATCATCATGACGGCATATGCTTCGCAGAAAACGGCAATCGAAGCTCTTAACAAGGGAGCGTTCTACTACATGGTCAAGAGGGCTGCCAAAAACGAAGAGATCAAGATGGTCGTTCGTAATGCTCTCGATATGCACCGAGTGAAGAACGAGAACTTATTCCTTAAGAAACAGTTAAGGAAAAGCAATAACCACAGAAAGATGATTGGAAAAAGTGAAGAGATACAGAAGGTTTTCAGGTTGATCGATAAGGTAGCCGACACGGACAGCACAATACTCGTATGTGGAGAGAGCGGTACAGGGAAGGAACTGGTCGCCAGAGCAATCCATCACCAGAGTGGAAGATCGAATTCCCCCTTTGTCTCGATCAACTGCGGCGCCCTGCCTGAGAACCTGCTGGAAAGTGAGCTTTTCGGGCATGTCAAGGGGAGCTTTACCGGCGCTATAAGGGATAAGGACGGGTTGTTCAAGGTCGCAAGTGGAGGGACCTTTTTTCTCGACGAAGTCGGTGAGACCTCACCCGCGATCCAGGTCAAACTTCTGCGTGTATTGCAGGAGCGCGAGATCATACCCGTAGGAGGAACGTCACCAATCAAGGTCAACGCAAGGCTGGTAGCCGCGACAAATACTGATCTTGAAAAGGCGGTCCATGAGGGAAGATTCCGCGCTGATCTGTACTACCGCCTGAATGTAATACCGATTGTGATACCGCCCCTTCGCGCCAGGCATGACGATATACCATTGCTGGCAGAATATTTTCTGCATAAAGCATCAGAAAAAATACGGAGGAAAAAAACGATTTCCGATGAAGCCTTGAATCTTCTCGTCAATTTCGAGTGGCAGGGGAATGTTCGTGAGCTTGAAAATGTCATAGAAAGGGCAGTGATCCTGCAGGATGGAGATCATGTAGATGTGTGTGATCTGCCCGACAAGGTCAGGCT
>CBDUUV010000024.1:0-26588 GCA_965370495.1 uncultured bacterium | reverse complement strand
ATGATATGCCTTGCTGTTGAGTGGGTATTATCGATGATATTTCTCTAACCTGTCATTTTCAATTTTCAGGAAACCGGGCAGTTATTTTGCCAGAGGCACAAACGGGTGAATAAATTTCTTTGTTTTTATGTAATTGAATTATAATAGTTTTTTTACAGAAAGAATGTATTCGAAAAGGAGTTTCTATTATGTCCAGGTGTCCATACTGTGAACAGGAAGTCAGTCTTGAATCGACCAGGAAAGACGAAGGAACTGAAAAAGTTCACAAAGATGTAGAAGGGATCATAAAAAAGGAAGTCATGTATTCATGTCCTCACTGTGACAAGATCCTGGGTTTTGCGTTCTTCCTCGGAGGTCTCGCAACAGGAAGGCCCTGAGTCTGGTCCAATTCAGGGGGAGGGGAAATCTTTTTTGATACTTACGGGCATACCCGTGAAACTCTGCCCTTTACATGGCCACACTTCTTGCGGAGCTCAGCTTTTTCCTCGTTGCCCGAGGCAGTGCAGCATTTCGCATCATCTGTTTTAGAAAAATCAATTGCCTGTTTCAACCCACTCTATGCATTTGTCGATGATGATATCCTGCCACTCCCTGAGAGTGTACATATGGTTGGCGTGTGTGATCTCTTCGACCTTGATATAATCCCTGCCGGCGGAAAATTCGTCGGGCATCACGTCGACGAACTCCTTGTTGAATTCCCACTTGAAGTTATCGTGTTCCCCGAAAATGAAATATATCCTGCCGCGACGTTTCACGATTTTTCTGTACGCGTCGAGAAACGCGTAGTTAAACTGCAGGTCACCGACACCCGGCACTGCTACACTTACCCCACTCCTGACCTGCTGCGGTTGTTTTACCTCGGACACCTGCGATTTTTTTCCTGAGGATCTTTTCAAAAAGCTGCTGACTGTAACCTGAACGGATTTCAGGATCTTGTTCATTTCACTCTTACCCGTTATAAAGCGCCACCAGGCTTTCGGGTTGAATGTCTTGCGCATGTAGAGGCCAAGGTAGAACCGGGCATATCCTTCACTCATTCGTACCTCACCGTATTCCAGGCTGGGCAGCATTACGGGAACACTAAGGATAATCGATTCATCGACATTCTTGTAGTAGCTGTGCGCGAAGATGTTCGTGATAGCCCCACCACACACACCGAATAAAACGGCTTTTTCCACCCGGGTTTTATCCTTGAGATATCCAGTAGCATTCTCGACATCGGAAGCGAACAGACCGGTACAGATCTTCCTGAAAAGAATCCTCTGCTCCTGGTTTTCCATCTTCCCTGTTGAACGGCCCATCCCGTGAGTATCACAACAGATGCAGGGATATCCGATTTCTGCCATCTTGCGGGCTGCCCTGGTATTGAACCTGAAAGCTCCGTTGAGCCCGATCATGCCTCCATGAGTAAATACGAATCCCTTTTTCCTCGGTTCACCTGAGGGTTCATAAAGAACAGCGCAGAGATCATGGCCCCCGGTCGATGATATTGTAACTGCCGTCTCTCTTACGCGCCCGACAACACACGATTCCTTCGGTCCTGCCTCGTCCTGTACAGGCTGTCCTTTCGCCACTTTCGCGGGCCGAAGCGCCAGAAGCCTGTTTTCCATCTCTTTGAAAAAGACAGGTGTATCAGATGTAAATATCCTGTTATTCACCCAGAAAGCATTATCCTCGGTGATTACTACACCCTCGCAATCGACACCGCCGGAACAGAACTCTTCAACGAGCGGATCAGCCTTCACCTCAGCAGAAGTATGCTTCTCAGGGATAGTGAAAACGGTAACGGACCTGATATGTTCCGGAAGCTCTGTGGGAAAATCGACTTTCGAAGCCTGTTCATAAAACTCCTTCGTCAGGATATATCCTTCGATATTGTTCATGTGGTAACCGGAACGCATACAATCTCCCCCGGACAGGAGTTCCTCTATTATCTTGTCACGGGTCATGATCGTCTTTTTGAAGATCGAGTATTGCCCCGCCACATTCGATCTCAACGCTTTCATCAGTTGCGATTTCCATTTTTTTACCGGGTTAACGAGAAAAAGGCTGTCTACATCAGCCCGGGAAGAGGCGGCCAGGCCGGCCAGCGCGGCTCCCCATCTTATCCCGAGAAGCGAGATATGATCTATCCCCTCACCGCGCAGCAGATCACAGGCAGCATCGATGTCCCGGACCATGCTCTCGACCGTTACATCCTCGCTTGCGCCTGAGCTGTTTCCATAGCCATGATAGTCGAAGGTAAAAACAGTGATACACTTCTCTGCGAGATGGCGGCCAAGATTGGAAAAGACCCTCTCACACCAGAATTTCTCCTCAAAAAGAGAATCACATATGACCAGGCCCCTGCGCGTGGTTTTATCAGGGGCGGTGTCAAATACACCGGCATCCGAAGACCTGTATATCTTCCCATATAAAGGTTTGTCGCCGGTCCTGAAAAAGAATGTTTTCTCCTCTATCATAACACCTTTCATAACAGCATCTTCGGCATGTGTATATAAGAATCGAATAAAATAGTTCTTTCGGAAAACTTGCAAGAAAAATACCAGCAATTGGATATTTCTTCAATTTGAAAAAGATGGTTGTTCAAAAGATCTTCAGAATATTATGGCCGGGTTTTCAGGATATGCCCCGGGATCTTTCAAAACATCTCCGGATCATTTTCATACCATGTATAAATATCAATTGCGATCACGGCCCTAATAAAATACACTCCTCTACCTATGAGAAACAAAGGGATAGTGCCCATAGTAACAACTGTATTCGCGCTCATCTCGATCGCGCTTATGCTTGTTTCGGTAAAAATCGCGCTGGCCGTATTCGCGGGTGGCATCGTAGCGGTTGTAGTGTTCTTCAAACCTTTCCAGGGCCTTCTCCTCTATCTGATCCTCACCTACCTGCGTCCTCAGGAATTCATTCCGGCGCTCCAGGAAAAACCGATAATGCTGGCCCTTGCATTCCTGCTGCTGGGAACACTGATCCTGCACAGCACCGTCAGGAAAAAGACTTTAATACTGATCAATACGCGGCAGGGGATTTTCATGTTCGTATTTTTTCTCCTGATTATCCTGAGCCAGCTTCAGCCCGGATACCTTACCGGCACGCAGGCTGCTTTCAGTGATTTCCTCCCGATCTTCCTCCTTTTCCTGATGATCATCAACCTGACCGACAATTACGATCATCTCAAGAAATCTATTTACCTCCTGTTCTTCATGACAATGTTTCTCTCACTGAACGGCATCCTGCAACACATACGCGGTTTTGACATAGCAGGACAAACGATGCACGAGGGGCGAATCAGGTGGATTGGAATATTCTCCGATCCTAACGACCTTGGGCTCACTATCCTTGCTTTTACGCCCGTAGCCGTATTGAATTTTCTCGACAAAAAGAAAAGGCTGCTCAAAAGGTCCCTCTGGGGATTTTCATCGCTTATCCTGATATATGCCCTCTACCTGACAAACTCCCGAGGCACATTTGTCGGCCTGCTGGCGATATTGGTGTTTTTTCTCTGCAAGAGGATCGGGCTTGTCAAGGGACTGGTGATCGGCGTCTTGATCAGCGCCGCGGCCCTGGCTATCGGCCCCAGCCGAATGTCCGAAATGTCGATCGATGAGGCATCGGCCAGCGGGAGGATAGACGCCTGGGGTACCGGGCTCAATCTTCTCATCTGGCGTCCTGTTCTCGGTATAGGGTACCACAATTTCACGGAATATCATCATCTGACGGCGCACAACTCGGTAGTACTCTGCATGTCGGAACTCGGCCTGGCCGGACTGTATGTCTGGCTTTTATTGATCGTATCATCATTCCGCGAGATGATACTCGTTCAAAAATATGGCAGGGACACCTCTTTTGCCCATTTTGGTGAAGTACTGCAGATTTCCATCTCAGGATTTTTTGTTTCAGCTTTTTTTCTTTCCCGAGCTTACAACGAAGTTCTGTACATCATACTTGGCCTGTGCACGCTTCTGTCACTGTTCTCCAGGCAGCGGTTTGACTATAAATTTCCCCTCTTTTCCAGGAGCCTGCTCCTCTCGACACTCGTCTTTATGATCGGCCTTATCGTACTGATCAAAATACTGGTACTACTATAGGCAAGGAGATGGAAAACTGTTCAAAGACACTCATATATGGTTCCCCGAATACCTGAGGCAGAGGCTGAGCCGCCGCAGACCCGGCCGGCCTGTCAAGATCCTGTTTGCTTTCGCGGATCATTTCGAGCCGGAGCAGAAGCCGGGAGATCCGGTAGAGCTTCAGATAGAACGGGTCAAAAACTGGATAAAAGGTTACGAGAACAGATACTCATCGCATACTGACAGTAACGGACGCTGCCCTCAACACACATATTTTTTTCCCCAGGAACAGTATGATCAACGGGTCATCGATCTCCTTGCCGGGCATTGCCGCAGGGGGTTCGGCGAGATCGAGATACACATACACCATGACAACGACACGGAGAAGGGATTCGTCGAAAAGATAGAGAGATTCAAGGAGCAGCTTTCCAGCCACGGTATACTCCCCAGGGACCGCGATACGGAAAAGGTCATGTACGGTTTTGTGCACGGCAACTGGGCGCTTGACAACTCCAGGAAAGACGGCCGCTGGTGTGGACTGAACAACGAAATCAGCCTCCTTCGCGAGACCGGATGCTACGCGGATTTCACACTGCCCTGCGCCCCGGCTGATGGACAGACAGCCAAGATCAATTCGATATATTTCGCAGACGATGATCCCACCCGTCCAAAATCGCACGACACAGGGAGAGATGTCGTATTCTCCGGCAAGGGATCAGGCGACCTGCTTCTTATCCAGGGGCCACTGACGTTGAACTGGCACAAAAGGTCCCGCGGCATCTTTCCGGGTATCGAGAATAGTGATATCAGCCTGACTAATCCTCTTACCAGCGGCAGAATCAAACTCTGGGTCGATACCGGTGTATCCGTAAAGGGCAGAGAAGACATCGTATTCATCAAGGTACATACGCACGGGGCCAAGCCCGGGAATACCGCTATGCTCCTTGGTGACGAAACAGCAGAAGGGTTCAGTATACTCGAGAACAAATTCAATGACGGAAACGAATATATTCTCTACTACGTCACTGCACGTGAGATGGCAAATGTCGTCTATGCCCTCAACGACGGAAACAACAGTCCGGTCGCGGAACTGTTCGATTACAAGCTCGTAATAAGATAGCTTTTCCGTCAATTCCGGGATCGTACCAACATTTACCCTGCTGTCCAATCATGGGGTTTGCTCTGAAAAAACCGGGAGGCAACCCCCACTCACAGGACTGCCTCCACGGCCGGTCTTCGCAATCGAACGAAGCTCAATATTTATTCCGTTCATCCAGCATGGCCAGAATTAAAACTCCGCTACGCCAGATGAATCTCTGTTAATTCACTACCAGGATGACCCTTTTCTCGGAAACCCGGCCATCAAGATTACTTATCACGACGAAATACCGGCCGCTCGCAACACCCTCTCCACTGTTATTGACACCAGTCCAGTTGAGTGTTGTGGATCCTTCCCATGATTCATCCCATACTTTCTGTCCCCGCAAATCGTATATGCCGATATTCCCGCTGTTCGGAAGATTGCCTATTGTCATTGTACCGCTTGCAGGCTGATAAGGCATCGGGTAAATAGCAACGATCGCCGAGGCAAGTGTATTGTTCGCACCCGTATCGTTGTCTTCCTCTGTTGCGATGAGATTGGCATCAGCCACGGCCGGGCCGGATACCGAACTGATTCGTATGATCGCTTCGCCATGGATCTCATCCACATCTTCGCTGGCAGAAAGAATGACTGCCCGCGGGATATACCAGTCGTGGGGAGTAAAAACCAACGCGGCTCCCGATTCGACTTCGATATCACTGTCGCCGCTGATCCGTGAAACCGACACTTCGACATCACCGGCAGGCACACTGCTCAGCCTCACTTCGAATTCGGCTGTCCTGCCCTCTTCCACAGTGACCGAGCCGGGATCAAGGACAAATTCAATTTCCTCGACGCCGGTCGAAGTAGCAAATGTAAAATCAAATGATATCGTCATGTTCAGATGCGACTCATCGTAAGCTGTCGCATGAATAAAATATATACTGTCGTCATCGAGCCCGTAGATGCCGGTCTGATGATCTGTTCCGGGAACAGTTACAGGATCACTCACCTGATAGGCCGTTGTGCCCATCTTCCAGTATTCGAGCTCTCCAGTTGAAAGTTGTTCAGTAATCCAGTTGATCTGCCAGCTGGAGCCTCCGGTCGACGTTGCGGAATTGACGCGGCACTCAGCCTTGATCTCTTCGGAACAGGAAGGTACAATCGTCATAGCCGAAACGACCTCGGAGAATCCACTGAGGACACTTGCGGCATTTCTCGACTTGAGCCTGTAGTAATATCGAACACCTGCTGCAAGGCCGGAATCATCCCTGTACTCCGTACTGGAAACCCCGACAGTGCCGACATGTATAAAATCACCTGGTTCCAGAGTGAGAGACCGATAGATATATATCTGGCTGACGCCTGGGTCAGAGACAGGATTCCAGGTTACCTTGTATGATATATTCTCCTGAGCAGACGCATTGGCGGCCCCAAGAAAAATGACCAGGCTCAATACGAAGAAAAATCGCCGACTGTTCATTCTGCCCCTCCCTTGTGTGCATTGAGCGGAATGTAACTATTCGACACAGCTGTTGTCAATGCCAACCGAGCCATTCCCAGGATAAAAATGCAATCATTCAGAATGTCTTGTGAGATTCGTTCAATATACAGATTCCAGGAGGAAACACTCTTTTTGACAAAATACAACGCTTCCAGACCATTGGCAACAAGTGGGCAAAATGCAAAATATCTTGCTTTTTGACCTGCACGGTTCAACCCGCTATCACAGCTCCCCCGGAAATAATTTCTTTCCTTCGAGTACCTTTTTGTTTCCTGGAATTTCCTGTAACCCCTCATGCTACTCTCCTGAGATCCTCTAAGTTGTTGGTCCATAAGCTGTTTTTCCTCAAGAGTCGTTCTGTTTGCCTATGAACGAGCATGGCGCGTGCCATCCATGCCGGTCCGAAACGAATGATAGACCTGCTCTAAAACGTCCGAAAGTTTCCTGGCGTTATTTTCCCAGGTCCCCGCTGGACAATCGATTTTTTCCCTGTCCCAGTCGGTTACGAAACTTTCCCCAAGCATTTTCTGAAGGCTGAGGGAATCTCCGCATTCGAAAAGAGCTCCGGATTCCGGGGTGATCATCTCGGGAATACCGCCTGTATCCGAGGCGACTACAGGCAATCCGCAGGCAAGAGCCTCCAGAATGACATTTGGCGTACCCTCATTCAGGCTGGGCAGGCAGAACAGGTCGGCAGCGTTATACCATATGCTCATATCATCATGCCTGATGTTCCCGTGAAAAAAGACCCTGTCGGATACTCTCTCTACCTGTGCTATTGCCTTCAACTGGGCCCACTCCGGGCCTGTACCGAGGATGTGAAGATGGATGCGTGTATCCTCGAGGCCACTGAAAGCCTTGACGAGAAGATCTATCCCCTTCACCGGTTTCAGATTACCGGCAAACAGAATCATCCTGAAGTCCGGATCCAGGCCCAGCTCCTTCCGTGCTGCAGCCCTGTCCGAAGGCCCGAAAATATCACGGTTGATACCGTTGTATACGACATGTATCTTTTCAGGGGCCACTCCTGCGGATCGAAGTATCGATGCCAGATTCTCGTTGACCGAAATAACCGCATCGGATCTTCTCATGCCTTCCAGGATCAACCGTTTTCTTCCCGTGTGCCTGAAATAGTCGTTTATATCGCTTCCATGCACCCTCGAAACAAGAGGCAGGCCAGCCTTTTCCGCAAGCCGGGCAGCCGCACGGCAGTCAGGATACGCCCATGTCGCATAGACGAGGTCAGGCTTGAAATCATTTACCACCTGGCGGAAAGTCTTCATAACAGACATATAGTAGAAGCGCCAGTACTGATCCCGCAGCATCTTCGGTGTGTAATAGTAAGCGGGGTAAACGACTTTCAGGCCGGTACAACCCTCCGGCGGTTCGGGCCTGAGCCCTTTCACCGCCAGGCTCAATATACGCGGCCAGGCAACAGGGCAGATGACATATACATCGTGAATATCAGAAAGGTAGACCAACTGCTGCCTGTTGAAAGAAGCAAACCCGGGCCGGGTCGAGTCGGGAAAAAGATTTGTCACACAGACAACTTTCATGGCGCCACAGTAACATCAGCACGATTTGAAGTCATCAACTTTCCTCTTTCCATCTGCTGAGATATATTTTCAGTACGAGGAGACCAAGGATACCCCCGATTACTCTCGATACGAGCGTCACCATCGCCGCCCCGAGCGCCCCGTATTTCGGGATGAAAATTATATTTCCCGTGAAGTTCAGAACGAGGTTAATACTTACCATTATTACAAAGAGCTGGGGTTTGTTGAGCGAATGCCCGACAAGATTGAACGGATTGAGCATCGTCAAAAGAATATACGCTCCTACCAGTATCTGGAACAACCTGACCGACTCGCTGTAATCAGGCCCGTAGAAAGTGAGTATGAGCGGTTCGGCTGCAAACATGAGAATCACACAGAGCAGGGCGATAAATCCCGTGACCTTGAGAGTATCCCTGAAATATCTGTAGATCTCGAGTTTTCTTGTGAATTTCGAGACCTTGGGCAGAAAGACCGTGTTAAACGTCTCGGGTATCAATTCGAACGGCTTGATAAGCATGAATGCCACAGCGTAGATACCGACTTCACTTTCCTGCCGGAAATATCCGAGCATCAGCACATCGAGCCTGTCGAAAAGCATGAATATCAGGCTGAAAATGTACATCCACTTGCTGTACGCAAAGATCTCCCGCAAAGAGGACTTTCCCCGTGTCTTTCTGGTATGAAAAATCTTCGGAATGATAAATGACGTGATGACAAAAGCGACAAAGACCTGCGAGATATTGAAAACCAGCATGTTCGAGACACCGAGCACCGCTTTCCAGGCGAAAAACAGGATAAGCCCGGTCCGGACAAGATGGCTGATTATATTGATGATTGCTATCTCTTTGAATTTCTCCATGGCCCGAAGCACAGCATCGAGCTGGTTCCATACATTCCATATGAGAGCGCCTGCTGCCGCGATCCTCAGAGGTATGACCAATTCCGGGTTTCCGTAGAACCTGACCGCTATCCATGGAGCAAGAAACCAGGCAAACACTACAAAAACTGCCGCGATCGTCAGCTTGAACACGTATATTTTCCTGAACATCACGACCGATTCGTCAATCTCGCCCCTTGACACGTGCAGCGACATCTTCCTGACCATCGTGGTTGTAAGACCCATCTCGAGGAGTTTTTCAAATATCCCCATGAAAACAGCCGCTATCGTCAGGACACCGAGGCGCTGTGCGCCCAGGGTACGGGCTACGACGATACTCACGATAAAACGCATCGCCGCCGTAACCATTCTGCTCGAATAGATAAATCCAAGCTGCCGGATGCTTTCGCGGCGGGTCAGATCCTGCAACCAGGATTTGATTTTATCGAAGATATTCATTCAGCACTCCGGGGAAATACATGCTCGCCCGCGCCACCCGTCTCCTTCTGTCGAATCTTTCCGATTGCCGGGTGATTCAGTTACTGTCCCCTGATAACAACCGCTTAATTTATCAGTTTGCGCAGATTGATGACCATTTTCCGGATAGGATAGAACAAGGCATCGTTCATGATGATCTTCTGTGTGATGAACTCCGAGCGCGACAGCAGGTTGAGCAGCTTGATAGCCCAGTCTTCCCTCGCAAACTCCACACGGACCTTCAGCTTCTCGAAATCGCCGTCGATTTCGATATCGCCGCTGGCTATCTTCCCTACCCCGCTCTCAGCCACCACCCGCACGATCTCCGAAGTAGCCGGTTCAAGGCCGATAAACCTCATCCCCGTCGCGTCAAGCGCAACGGGATCGGTGCTCCCGAGGACCACACCGGCATTTATCGGATACCCGTTGATCGGGCCCCTGCCCTGCATACCGATGATGCCGTCCATTATCGTCATACGCGGAGGAGTCAGTTTAGCGATATCGGCCAGCATTTCGGGCATGTACTTGTGCCAGATCAGCCTGTCCCTTCTCGGCACGCACCCCCACTGATTCTTCAGCGCTCCGGTAAAAACTGTGGTCGCGTGCACCTTCAGCGCCGGCAATGTAATAAAATAATCTGTTTCGATAAATGTCTTTGCAAAATCCCACGTCTTCACATGCCTGCTATCGAGCCAGACCTTTTCGTCACGGCTTAAGTTGACCGCCTTAATATCATATTTCTTTACAAGATCGTAAACACCGTTGCTCTCATATGCTTCTTCGACATTATAACGGGCACCGTCAGACTCACAGATCGTGATATCGGCGGTGAGGTCCTTCAAATGCTTCACTACCGACTCCACCAGACCGAACGATGTGTTGGCCGTATGTATCATTTCCTTGCGTTCCGTACAGTAATTGGGCTTGATCAGGACCTTTGTCCCCGATTTGATCGATTCTCCGGCCCCGCAGAAGGTGAATATCTCAAAAATAACATCGTCAAGGGATCTGTCCCTGACGGATCTCAGTATTACCCGGCTTTTACTCATAAAATCTCACCCCGAATAAAGGTTCCTGTAATAACTCTGCTCCTGCCTGACAGACGCAATCTCCTTGCCAACATCCAGAATCTGTATCCGGCTACTTTACCGGCTTTGTGCAGAAATGTATTATTTCCTCTGTTCCGATACTGTACTTCCGTGCCAGTTGGGGATCCAGTTCCGTCGCATATCTGTCCTCCTTGACAGAAAAACCGGCCCCAGCCAGCCTTTCACGGTAATCGAGGCCATATATCCTGACATGTTCCCAGTGCCCGAAAACCTTTTCTCTTTCCTCGGGAGTCGTTACATCAGGGTCCTCGAAAGTTCTTTCCCTGTTCTGGTCGATCGGGACCTGGAGAATCGCCCATCCACCCGGCCTGAGAATGCGAAAAACCTCCTTCATCGCTTTTTCATCATCCAGGACATGTTCAAACACATGATAACAGATGATACAGTCGAAAGAATCATCGGGTATATTTATATCAGTGATATCCTGTTTTGTCATCGCCAGCGGCGAATCGATATCAGCACTGCAATAATCGAGATTCTTCATCTTCAGCATCTTGTGCTGAAAGATGTTCATCGGAGCAAAATACAAAACCTTCAGATTGCTTCTGAAGAAATCGGTTCTGTCACGCAGATAGAGCCAGAGAAGCCTGTGCCGTCCGTGGCTGGTACACCTGGGGCATACGGCGTTGGGTTTGGGAACCACTCCGAATGTTAAAAATTTTCTGAAATGTCCGCCACAAATCGGGCATTCTAAATTATTTCCCATATAAAAAAGAGATCTCATATTGTGGTAGATTCTCTGGGCAACAGGAAACGATTTTTTCGGTAGTACCTTTCTAATCCAAGCCTTCATAACCAAACCTGCCCTTTCCCTGATAAATTATATCCTGAAATCCCCTGTCAACCACTGTTCATCATACGATCCTACCAGACTTGAAATACTATTGGAACAAAAAAAACCCTTCCTCGAAAGACTCTCGCTGCAGTAAACAGCAGTTACACATCACTGATCGTCCACCTCGCCGCCACCCCCCTTTTTTAGATAATATTTTCACTGTATTGAATTAATAGTTGAATTTAGGCCTGCGGATTGCTTCAATCAACACGCAAGTATATATTTGGAGGCATGATGACAAAAAGACAGATGCTGGGTCAGATCCTCGGCCTGATCCCCTACAGGCTTGTAAGGCCGTTTCGCCTTCTGCATCGCGGCAGATATTTTCATATTCTGAACTATCACAGGATTATGAATATACCGGCGGATTTTCCTTTCGACAGCGACCTGGTCAGTGCTTCGACAGAACAGTTCGGATACCAGCTCGACTATATCGCAAAACATTTCAAGGTCATCAACTTCAGGATGCTGAGAGACTCCCTGCGGCAGAATGACCAGTTTCCCGACAATTCTCTTATAATCACCTTCGATGATGGCTATATAGACAATTACGAGATCGCATATCCCATGCTCAAGAAACGCGGCTTGACCGCGACAATGTTTACCGCCACAGGATTCATCGGAAAAAACCGTGTTTTCTGGTGGGACAAGCTCGCTTACATCATAAAGAAAACAAACCGGGCGGATATTTCGATCAAATCCCCGCTGGAACTCGACATGAATCTGGACGCATATCCCGACAGGCAGACCGCGGCCCGAACAGTAATCAAGAAAGCCAAGACTCTTCCTGATGAAAAAAAGGAATCTCTGATAAAAATACTGTCAGAAAAACTCGACATCGAAATAGTAAAAGACAAGATCAGCAATATGATGAGCTGGGATCACTTGAGGGAAATGAGTACAAACGGTATAGAAATCGGAGCTCACTCGGTCAATCATCCGATCTTCTCGAATATCGATCCCGGTATTTTGAAAAAAGAAGTCCTTGAATCGAAAGAAATGATAGAGCGGGAGATAAAACAGGAAGTCATAACTTTCGGGTCCCCGGGACGCGGAAGGATCCCGAACGAAGAAAAACTGAGATTTGAAAAGAACCTGAAGGATTATATCTCCGACAGCGGGTTTCTCTTCAGCACAATGTATCGCTGGGGGATAGTGCATGAAGACAACTTCGATCCAAAAGCCGTTCCGAGGATCGGGATAGAAAGAACTGATTCGAATGTTCTTTTCAGGGCAAAGGTCTCATTTCCCGAATTAATGATATACTGACCCAGGCGGCAGGCAATCGGTCCCGGATTTCAAGTCGATTGTCGATACGAGATGAACCAGAGGTGATCCATGGAGGGAAAAAACCGAAAAATCCGGCGGGCACTCTATCACTTGAGAACCCAGGGCACCGGATCGGAAGGAATCCATATCAGGGGAATGGTGAGTGCCTTCAGGCAAAGCGGGTATACAGTCGATTTCATCTGGCCGCTCGGCAAGGGGGACCCGACAAAAAGAGCCGGAGACAACCCCTATGCCAGGGAAAAAAGAAGATCCGTCCTTGAATCGATCGTCCCACTGATCCCGGGATTCATATTCGCATTCATAGAATATTGCTATAACTTCTGGGCTTACCGCAAGATACGCTCCGCATTGAAAAAGAATACCTATGATTTCATATACGAGAGACACTTCTTTTTCTCGCGTGCTTCCGGGTTGTTGTCAAAAAGATTCAATATTCCCCTCGTTGTCGAAATAAACGAACTCTCGGGATTCGAACGGGTCAGAGGACATCACCTGAAGTGGCTGGCCCAAAGATGCGAACACTCTCTCTTCTCCAATGCAACAGTAATTTCTGTAGTCTCGACCTTCCTCAGAAACGCGATAATAGAACGATATCCTGATATCGACAATAAAAAGATCCAGATCATACCTAACGGGGTGGATAATTTTTTCCTGTCACAAAAAACCGATGGCGGCGCCATCAGGGATGAATTGGGAATCAGAGACAAGTACGTCTTCGGTTTCGTCGGCTTTTTCCTGCATGTAACATCATGGCATGCTCTGGAATGGTTCGTGCCCGCATTTATCGAAGCCGTAAGAGACGATCCGGATGTCGTTCTCCTTCTGGTCGGTGACGGCCCCGGTAGAAGTACACTCGAGGAGATCGGCCGCCGCATGGATTTTGAGGATCGCCTGATCTTTACCGGGGCTGTTCCGAACAGTAAAATCAGCAACTATCTGCAAGCTATGGATATAGGCGTGATCCCGCATTCGAATGAATACAGGTCGCCGATCAAGCTTTTCGAGTATATGGCTCGGGGCAAACCTGTACTGGCACCGGACCAGGAACCGATAGAATCGATTATCGGAAAGATACAGGGGGATTATCTTTTCAAGGCAAAATCCCGCTCATCGTTGAAAAACGCAATATCAAGGATCCTGGATGACAGGGAAAACTGGCCGGTCCTGGCGAAAAAACTTGAAAAATTGCTTCGAACAGACTTTACATATGAGAAACATGGAGAAACAATAATCAACTTTATAGAGCAGTACGAAAACCAGAGGTGAAAAATAATCGCCAAATTATCTTGAGGGGCAGTTTTTGTACCCGAACTTGCTATGAATACAGAGGTTTTTGAAACTTCAGCCAGATTGCAACGTATATACTACGGAAGGTGGAAAAAGGATGAAAAAGATAATTCTTGTAATAGTAAGCGTTCTGGTGATTCTGCCATCCCTGCTGGCCATCACGGGAAATGATGCGTTTTCAGCGATACGCACGGATCATCCACGTATCTGGCTGACACCGGAATTCAAGGCAACACTTATCGACCGTTACAACAGAAACACGCCGACAGCACAGTCACTGAGTTCCTGGTGCGACAATAACATCAATGACGATATCGGGCCGTATATTGACGCGCGGTGCGTATCCCTTTTGAATTCGATCAATTACGCCCTGATGTACCAGTTGACCGAAGATACCAGGTATGCCCAGAGAGCTGTGGACATGATCGAGTACGCTTTCGACCACCCTTACGGAACCTATACGATCAATACATGGATAGATTTCAATAACTTCTATACAGACCGGTACCTCGTCCCGGCAACGGCACTGGTATTCGACTGGTGCTACGACTGGATGTCATCCACGCAAAGGACCCGTTTTTCCGACCTGCTGGATTTCTGGGCGAACCGGATCATCGCCGAAGAACCGTGGGGCTACTTCGACCCTTCGAATAACTATTATTACGGTCATGCGCTCGCCATCCTTTCAGCCGGATACGCGATTCATGGGCACGGCTACCCGGACGCCGACAGGTATATCGAGACCGCGAGAGATATTATGCTCGTCGAGGGGATCAAGTACACCAGAGGTGAACAGATCGCCTGGGCGACAATGGATAATACAACCGGACGGTCGAACGGTGGCATATGGAACGAGGGCACTGCGTACGGAAATGTAAATAACGATTTTATCTTCTCCTGCATAGCCGCTGTCCAGTCAGCGGAAACCGGCGTTTCCTATGATTTCCTCGAAAATTACACATTCCCCGAAGAAGTTATAAAATTCACCCTGTTCGGCACATACCCCGAGGGGGACCATTTCTATTCCGAGGGTGAAGCAGGATTGTGCAGCACCGACCCCAAGCTCAGGGTCCCGGTCCTTATGGCCATTTATCACGCAAAAGGAATAACCGACCCGAATATCAGGAATTATGGTCAATACTGGGTGGAGAACATCACCGTGGATTGGATGTCGAGCTACAAGATGTATCACGAATTCATCTGGTACGATGATCAGCTCCCGGCTATAAACTACAGTGGCAATATCCCCGATTATTACTACGCCGATGGCGGTCAAACACTTTTCTGGAGGGAAGGCTGGGGCGCAAACGACTGCTGGATGGCCTTCAGGATCGGCCTGCTCAACTCCGATCACGCGCATAGTGGCATCGGCAACTTCATAATATCGAAGGGAGGATACCTCGCCAGGGACAAGTCGACTGAACTCAATGAAGCGATGCTCTACAGCGACAGCCACCACAACCTTCTGTTCATTCCACCAAACGTGGATAAAAAACTGTACTGGGGAGCGTCGGAAATCGATCATCTCGTCTTTGAAGACGAGTATCTCTACTTTTCCGGCGATATGACCGATGTTTTTCTCGCGCAACCTTCCTACCGCGAAAATACGGTTGCGCACAAGGAACGTGAATTTTTCCTCCTTAAAAATGAAAAAGTGATCGCGATCATGGACCGGGGCACCACATTCGACACCGGAGTAGACAAGGTGTTCCAGATCTATATACCGGACCAGTATTCGAATGATATCAATTACATGCGTACTTCAAACGGTAATGCCGACCTTCTCATTCATACGGCATATCCGCGGGATGGAGTCAGTTCACAGGTCATCCCCGAAGAAATACCGAGGCTTGAAATAAAAACTTCCGAGTCACGCCTCTCAAAGACTTTTCTCCACACGCTCAAGGTTACCGACCCCAATGGCGTTTTCAACGTAAGTCATGTGATTTCGAGCATCAACGGGGTTGTGGCGACGGCATTTCAATCCGGTTCCAATCCCTGGGATTACATGATCTCCTTCAGCAACGACCCGGAAGGCGACCCGCCGGGTGAAAACAGTTTTTCTCTCACCTACAGCGGGTACAGCGGACACCTGAAGCTCTACATGCTGAACATGCAGGACGGCACCGATTATTACGTCGCCGGTACGATTGCCGTTTCATCAGTAACGGTGACTGTATCGAAAAACCCGTTCGAGGGTTCATCAAGACACGCGGCAAACGCGGAAGGCATGGTAATCACCGATATTTATTTCGGAGAAGATCCTCTCCCGACACCGGTCCCGAACGGGATTGGAATAGAAAGCGGTAATAACTGATTCACTCCTGAATACCGGAATCCCCTGTAACGGACTCGTAAGTATCACTTTCGAGTCCGTTCTTCCTTATAGTAGCCAGAATATCCTCGGGGTCCTGACCGAACAGACAGAGGCGCCCCCATAACTCTATATCGAGCATATTCCATAATAACTTGCGCTGACCGCTCAGGAGCTGGGCCAGTCTTGCCGGGTCGAAATCAAGCTGCTGCTGCAGGAACCCCCCCTTAAGCAGATAGGCCAGCGGTGATATCCACCTGTCGACCGGTACATCTCCACCCCATTTTGGCCGCGAGGCGAGCCCGCTTCCCAGGTAGGGAACCGCCGCCTTTCGGACGACCTTTTTCGACGTTTTCCAGTCGACACAGTGGCGCACCGGAAGATTAATGGCGAACCTCACTACTTCCAGGTCGAGGAAAGGGAACCACAACCCCATTCCCTTCCTGACACTCATCGCGTACCGCCTGTTCAAAAGGTGCTGCTGGTAGTCACAGAGATTCTCTATCATCAGCATCTTTACGGCGCGTTCCCTGTCATCCGGTATGCCGGACACCGCTTCCAGGATACTGCTCCTGGCTGACGCTCTCTCGAGGTTGCCCATCCCCACCGAGGCCAATACATGCAACGGATTTCTGAGCCTCAGTTCAAGGTCGACCGTATCCTGCCGTCCCGCGGCGACAGCCAGCAGGCGGCGGAGATTGGACGGGAGAAATGAGATGAGCCTGGAAAGTCTGAGATATTTGTAGAACGATCTGACATTGGCCTGGCCACCGAACAGAAGATCGCTCGCCACACCGAGAATCTGTTCGGGCCTGCCCGCGGAAGTCGTGATCTCCGCATTTATGTAGAACCTCGCAAGATTCGGGTGGGCGATCGGCTGGCCGAAATCGAGGATACTTTTCAAGAGAAGCGGATAGTATTTCTTCTGAGGCAGATAGCCGGCGTAGAAATCGCTTCCCAGCTTTTCCGACATCTCCCTGGCCATATCATCTTCCGAGACGTCCCCGTCGACGACCGTTGCGCAGAAGATCGGGAGCCCGGGCCTTTCGTCTCTGAGTATCCCTCCGATATAGCTGCAGTCGACCCCACCACCACACATAAGCCCGAATTCTTTCTCGTCCCTGCCACCGAATATCCGTCCGATACTTTCCCTCATCTTTTCCGTGAGAACGGAAGAAGCATTTATTTTCCTGTTCTCTCTGTACAGAGAAATATCGAAGAGACCCTCGTAGCTGAAATATGTGCCGGAAACAACCGCCCCGTCGTCTATACCGACCTTCAGCCATCCGCCATAAGGGATCACCGAGATATCGGGATAGAACGTCCTGCTGCCGTAAAGAGCATCAAAGAAAAGATACTCGACCATCGCTGCCCGGTCTATACTCCTGCGGACCTTGAGAGCAGTCAGTGGCTCTATCATCGACGAAAATACGACACCCTCCGGCAGTTTCATGTAATAGACCGGAAAATACCCGTTCCTGTCTCCCGCGACGAGGATCTCATTCCTGTCTCCATCATAAACGGCCAGGCAGAACATGCCGGGCAATTTCTCCAGGAAAGTCTCACCGTATTTTCTGTATAGTGCGATCAGATTAGCACCCGTGTCCTTGCGCACATCGAGGCCTTCATCACTGAAGAGGCCGTCGAGGCCGGGCATCGCGCCCAGGAAGGATATGATAGCCCTGCCATGGTCTTCCTGGGAAACTCCCGATATGAAATTCCTGCTCCCGGGAATGAGTCCCGCTGCCGCGACCCCGTCATTGCTCGCCGTAATCATATTCACTCCTCCACCCACACCATCCGCTCCGGCGGCCATCGATTCCACGATCATGTCAGCGCGGGTCGATCTTTCCTTTCCGCTCCGCAATGAAACTGCCGCGAAAATCCTTCCCATCAGAGGTTCTCCTCTCTTCCCATGGCTTCCGAATATAGTGTTCTGTAGCCAGCTTCCATGCTGGCCAGGGAAAACCCTGCCTCTACCGATTCTCTCGCCCTGCACGCCATCTCCCTGAATGGCACCGGATCCTCCATGAAACTATCCATTATCGCGGCCAGTCCATGCCAGTCCCCCACATCCACGAATGTGCCCGAGAAACCACCTTCGATGACCTCCGGGTTTCCACCCACGGGAGTCACAACCGCCGGCACACCCGATGCCGCCGCCTCGAGCAGGGTAAGTGATAATCCCTCCTCGAGGGAAGGCTGAAGATACATGTCCATGGACAACAAGTAAAGGGGGACCTCATCGGTGAATCCGGGCATGATCACCCTGCCCTCTATCGAAAGCTCCCTTATCAACGCCTCGATATTCCCGCGCTCGGATCCCTCCCCGACTATGAGAAAGACACAATCGCTGTACCTCGCCGCCACTTCAGCGAACGCGCGCAGCATGGTCGCGTGATCCTTCACTGGGTCGAGTCTCGACACAGCGCCAAAAACGACCACGTCCCTGCCAATCTTTTCCAATCCTGGAACAGCCTGCCTGTCGGCCCTGATGTTCCTGTATCTATCCAAGTCGATCCCGTTATGTATGACCCTGATCTTCGAACTCTCGATTCCGCTTCTTCTCGCAAATATCTCCCCCGTCTCCTTCGAGACTACTACTACAGCGTGTGCCAGTGAATAGATATATCTTCTGAGCGCGGGCGCCCAGCTCATCGAAGTCACGGCCCTGCCGTGTTTCGTGTGGATGACCGGGATACCAAGCATCCTCGCCGCCGGCGCGGTGTGCGCGTGGGCCAGGAAATTATGGGTGTGGACCAGATCGGGACGTGCGGTGAGAAGATATTTCCTCATATTCGAGATCCCGGAAAGGTAACGGATCCTGCCGAGTCCGGTAACACTCACGGGGAGCCCGCGTGATGCCGCCTCAGCCTCAAGAACGCCACCCCGGTTGAAACATGCGAGTTCCACATCTATATTGCCCGACTGTGCCTGCCGCGATGCCAGTTCGATGACGAGCTTTTCGGCACCACCGAACTCGAGACTTCTCAACGCATGGACAACCTTCACGCCTGCCTGTCCCTTTCCGAAATAAAGAAGCTCATCTTGCCTGCGCCTGTCAGCGGGATATCCTCGACGAACTCCACGGTCAACGTTATACCGTGCGAGGCCATTTCCGAAAAAGACTTCAAGGCCTTCGCCCTGATCTCTTCGCGGCCGACCTTTCCATCGGGTATGATCCTCATCTCGAAATGGTCATCCGCTTTTTCCACGAACTGGAACCGGAATATCCCCGTTACTCCATAGAGAGTCCACTGAAAATATTTGCCGTGCCATTCATGTCCGTCAGGAGCCTTGATACTCCGAAGTTCTTTTCCCATAACAGCTTCGAACATCGGAAAAGTCCTTCCGCAATCGCATCTCCTGTTACTCATCACCGCTTTGTCGTCGGTCCGGTAGCGTATGAGGGGCATGGCGTAGTTCATCAGGTCTGTGACCACGACCTCGCCTTCCTCGTTCAGGACCGAATCGTCACCGGCGTCAACGGTCTCGACCCACAGAGTATCAACATTGATATGCTGCCCGCCATGCTGCTGGCATTCACAGGAAATGTTCGTAAGCTCACTGCACCCGAACCGGTTGTATACCGGACAGCCAAACGCCGATTCTATCTTTTCCTTCTGAAAATCGAAAAGCCTCTCGGCACCCGTGACGATCCCGTCGAGCCGGGGAGGTTCGAGACCGTTTTTCTCAATGATTTCCGCAAGAAGATAGACCGGATAGACATAAGACTCAATATACTTCGCACCATAACGCCTGATTATCCCGAGATATTTTTCAAGCGTCTTCTCCTTCAGATCCAAGGCGGAGAGGAAGCGGTAGTTCTGAAAATTCCAGTAAAGCTGTTCTTTTATCCTTTCCATAAAGCCGGGATTCGCCTTATGCCCCCAGATTATCGCGGACGGGGTGCCCGGTCTTTTGCCGATCCAGTCCTCCGACCTCATCTTGACGGCCATTCTCAGGCACCAGGTATCAAAAGTCTTGTAAAGATCGACAGGAACTCCCGTTGTCCCACCCGAGAAATTGCATACGAGATTTTCTTTCCGGTAATCATCGGAAATGAATTCATCCAACCTCTCACGGAGGTCCTCCTTGGTCACCGTTATCCCCTTATCGGCCAGGATCCTTACATCCTCTATCCCCGCTGAAACATCCAACCCCTTTTCTCTGAAGAGATTTCTGTAGAACGGCACACGTGCCCCACAGTACTCGAGCAACAGCCTGAGCCTTTCCTTTCTCATCTTCTCCAGTTCATCCACGGGGGCCCAGGGCAGGTCCGTGATTTCCCTGTAATAACTCCAGGTCTTCCTTTGCCTCAGCACAGAATCGTAGAGCGGAAATACGAAATTTCTGTATATTGGCCCGTACAGGCCGGTAAATATCACTGTCAGGTCCTTCCATAAACCGTGTTCTAAATCAGATAAGCAATTAGTATTCCCTTAAACACATCTGGATTCAAGTAAAAGATGCCCACAAGGAAGGATAAATGGCACGCAAGTTGCGGAAAAGACAGGCAGAATGTCCAGTTTATACCTGGGCAAACAGCCTGGGAAACAACGGGAAATCACAGGAAACAGCCCGCGGCAAAAAAAGCGTTGCCTGTATTGCAAAAAAGATACATGATACGGTTAATTCAGGATCGGGTGGCATGAAAAAGGGCTTACGCAGAATTTTAACCAACTTTTACCTCCGTGGAATAATTGTCTCTTTTTTGATAGTTCCCGTACTTCCAGCAATATCTCATGGCAGTGACGGCCCTGGAACCACCGGAGCACTCTACCTGACGCTGCCTGTGTCAACCAGGTCGATATCTATGGGAGAAACCGGCTCGGCCATAAAAGGTGACCCCTTCGGATGGCTGACAAACCCGGCTATGCTGGGCGAATCGTCGGAGATGGGATTCGGGCTTTTCCACAGTCAGTGGATTTTGGATACAGCCTATGACAATGCCTTTTTTACCAGGAATTTCGCCAGAATTTTCAGCGCCGGTATCAGTCTTACATACATGTCATGCCCCGACGTACCGGGTTTCGACAGTATGGGCTACCCTACAAGCGCGCTGAAAAGCAACAGCTTTGAAGGTGTTCTTGGCCTCAGCGTAGCGCCTGTCGACAACCTGAGAGTCGGAGCCAACATCAAGTTTTTCCAGGAAAGACTGGCAGACTGGACCGCGGGCGGCGCAGGCGCCGATTTCGGAGCAATCGTCAGGTTACCCCTTCCCGATATCTCGATCGGAGGATCTGTTCAGAATATCGGGCCAAATATAAAATTCACCACCCACGAAGAGGAACTACCCATGACACTGCGGTTCGGAGGATCATACGGCAAAACGCTGGTTCCCGGTATCGCAAAATTGAGATTCGCGGCTGATCTGGTCAAACCAAAGCATCAGGAAACTTATCCAACTTTCGGCGCAGAACTTACTCTCAGGGATATCTTCAGTATCAGAGCCGGTTATTGCGGCGAGAAGGAAAGAGAGTACAGCGGACTTGCCGCCGGGGGCGGGTTCAGGATACTGGGCAGGATCGCTTTCGACTATGCATGGACTCCCTACGGAGACCTCGGCAACTTCCACAGGGTTTCTGTCCATTTCAGCCGGTAGCAGGGGCTGGAGTGCTGCACCGTGGGGAAAACCCCCGGCTCCGGAAAAAATACCCGATGGATGATGGGGACGGCCCCCGGAAACAAATACCCGATGAATAATTTTGGACACCCTGTAATAACCAGTATGCAGAACCCCGGGGTCAAGGCGGTAGCCGGCCTGCACAGGAAACGTGAACGGCTACTGAGCGGATTAATCATTATCGAGGGGGCACGCGAGATCAGGCGTGCCCTGCTGGGCGGCATCTCCCCTCAGGACGCATGGTATTGCCCTTCCATCGTAAGCAATGATCCGAAAGAAGAACTCCTTTTACGGCTGCAGGAAGCCGGAGCATCGATACACGCCGTCAATGCCAGGGTATACGAAAAGATATCGTACCGGGCAGGCTCGGAGGGGATAATACTGGTCGCCGGGCGTCCGGTATCCGGAATCGGGGATCCGGGCCCGGGCGAGAACCCGATATATATAGTAATGGATGGTGTTGAAAAACCCGGCAATCAGGGAGCTGTTTTTCGAACAGCTGATGGCGCCGGAGTGTCCGGAATAATACTCACGGGAGGCGGAACAGAGATCCACAACCCGAATGTCATCCGGGCAAGCCTCGGAACAGTCTTTGCCGTCCCTTCCATGGAAACAACAATCGACAAAGCAATCGTATGGTTCAGGGAAAGAAATATCAGTATCATCACTTCCACGCCCGCAGCCGGGACAACCTTTTTCGATGCTGATTTCAGCGGTCCCTGCGCGCTGGTCGTAGGGAGCGAGGACAAGGGGGCCGCTGCAAGATGGATCGATGAAGCGGACCTGAACGTCTCGATCCCCATGAACGGGGTCGCCGACTCTCTTAACGTATCTGTTTCAGCTTCGATTCTGATTTACGAAGCGGTCAGGCAGAGAAATATCAGGCGGAAGTAACAGAGAGATGACAAAATTCACATTCGCGATATCATTTCGGAATCATTCCGGCAGCCGGCACGCGGGCCGTTTCAACAGTTTCTTCGGCAGGGATGGCTACATGACCGGAGAAATGATCCGGGAACTTCATACATCGGGCATGGCCGTCGGGTCTCACGGATGTTCCCACGGTTTTTTCCCTGACATGACGCCTGAAAAAGTATATGATGAACTCAAGCGATCAAAAAGCAGGCTTGAAGAAATAACGGGCGCGAGCATTGACTCTTTTTCCGCTCCCGGCGGGCGTATTGACAGCCGCATAGTTGAAATGGCGAAAGACACAGGTTACGCATGGATATACGACTCCAGACCCGTGGTCAACAGATCTATTGCCGCCGGCAGGCCGGCAGGGAGATTCGCGGTGACAAGGGGCAGACGGATGGACTGGTTTGCCGCTGTGGTTTCGGCCTCTCCCCCGGCCGGCGAAAAGATAAGGTACGGTTTTCTCCTCTGTATCAAAAAACTCCTCGGTAACCGGAGATATGAAAATATCCGCAACAAACTGCTGAAGGGGTAGTCAGGAGCACAGGGTATCATGATCATGAATTTGATATTTATATTTTCAATCATCCTCATAACATATACCTATTTCGGATACCCGCTGCTGATGATGTTGCTCACACTTATCACCGGAGGGCGCCGACGGAGAAAAATCGACACAGCTGAAAGAACTCCCGAAGTCAGCCTTCTGATCGCCGCCTACAACGAGGAAGACGTCATAGCAGGAAAGATAGAAAACACTCTTACCCTCGATTACCCGAAAGACAAACTGAAGATAGTGATCGTATCCGACGGATCGACAGACAGGACTGACGAAATCACGAAGAAATACACCGACCAGCGGGTCGAACTGTTCAGAGTGGAAGGGAGAAAAGGCAAGACTTTCTGCAGAAACGAAGCCGTCAAAGCTTCTACTTCAGAGATTATCATTTTCACCGACGCAAATTCGTCGTTCAATCCCGACGCTGTCAGAAAACTCACACACCGTTTCAACGATCCGTCCGTCGGGCTGGTATGCGGCAACCTGCGCCTGATCGGTAAGAATGGGAATGAAAACCTGTACTGGAGATACGAAAAACGGATCAAGCGGGCTGAAGACGCTTTTCACTCGATCACGGGAGCCAATGGTTCTATCTACGCCATGCGCAGGGAATTGTACACGCCCCTTCCTGCCGGAGTCGACGATGATTTCATAGAACCGCTGCTTGTCTACAGCAAGGGGCTGCAGGCGGTCTACGAAACGGATGCCGTCAGTATCGAAGAAGATATCCCTGACAGGAATATAATGACCGAGTTCCATGCGAAGAAAAGGGTCATCCTGAGAGGGCTTCAGAGCCTTTCCCATGCCTTGCCGCTCATCAACCCGTTCAGGTTCCCAATCCTGGGATTCCAGCTCTTCTCGCACAAGATATGTAAATGGTCGGCGCCGTTTTTTCTCCTTGCCCTCCTTGTCAGCAATATTTTCGTTTCACGCAACCCGTTGACCGTCTTGATATTCCTGGCCCAGATAGCATTCTATTTCAGCGCTTTTCTGGGCCTCGTTTCAGGAACGAGAATACTGAGGCTCCCTGCTTTCTTTGTTGCCACCAACCTGTCGGTCCTCTTTGCCGTAATAGAGTTCCTTTCCGGGAAACGTATTGCTGCATGGGACAAGGCTCGCGGCGGATAGGAAAACCGTCCTGCCCTGAAAGAAACCACATGTAATATCGCCTCGTTTATTGTATGATTTTACCTGTGTATAGTGTATGATATCAGGCATCCTGAGAAGAAAGGAGAATCGTTGTCTATCGATTTTATCTTCGCAAGGCGCAGTATACGAAAATACACTGATACTCCTGTCAGCGAAAAAGACCTGCAGAAACTTCTGGAAGCGGGAATGGCTGCGCCATCAGGAAGAAACCGCAAACCATGGCACCTGGTCCTTGTCACCAAACGTGAGACTCTCGACGCGCTTGCCGAGGCTCATCCCCACGGAAAGATGCTCTTCGAGGCTACAGCAGCGATCGCCGTCTGCGGGCAGCTTGACATTTCTCCCGACTTCTGGATCCAGGACTGCTCCGCCGCCACAGAGAATATCCTGGTCGCCGCCACGGCCCTGGGACTTGGTTCCGTCTGGCTCGGATGCCATCCCAGGAAAGAACGGGTATCAGCAATCAGAAAAGTCCTGGGGATACCCGAAGAAATCGGCGTGCTGAGCCTGATAGCGATCGGCCACCCCGGAGAGGAAAAGGAACCAAGAACACAATTCGACGAAGCAAGAGCCCACAGGGGGAAATGGTGACAAACCGAGGAAACGAGATGGAACTGTTCGTAGATACCCTTTTCGAATCGATACTTGACAGGATGAAACCAAAATTCGATTCTCATGATTTCATATTCGAAATGATGCGCCACTTCCCCAGGGAGTATACAATAGCCTTGTACGAATGCCGCAGGGCAAAAGACCCTATCCGGACCCTGCACTCGAAAATTGGAAGAAAACTGCTGGGTTTCAGCGGCCGGATCAAAAAAACCTCCCGGAAGGCATCCAGAAATACACGTGGACTGGCATCGAGAAATCAGTTCTGGGAAAAAACAGACGGATAGAACATGTATTTTAAATCCGTCAATACCAGCGGAAAATTCGGCAGCCGGGCGCCCGGCATCGAAATGTGTTTCAACCCACCCACCACACTCAGGTACCGGCTGAAAAACGCTGAAAAAAAGATTTGCCCATACAACTCTTATCGGATAGACTGAACCCCGTAGCACAATGATTAACCATTATCCAACAGGGATATCAGGGGGTAGAAAAATGCCGGGCCAGGCGGAATTAATCGTACCAGGAAAATTCAACGATCTCGGTATCAATACACTCCCGGATTTGTTCCAGTATGCGATAGAGACACATGGCAGTTCCGTGGCGATGAAAAAGCGACACTCCTGGGGTTATCAGTCCATTTCATTCCAGGAGTTCGGGAGGCTGGTCTCCTTTCTTGGCTCGGGGCTCATCGCCAGGGGCATTGAACATGGCGACAGGGTCGCACTGATGGCCGAAAACAGCCCTGAATGGCTGATCGTATATGCGGCCGTAACATCATGCGGCGGAGTCATTGTCCCTCTCGATACAAACCTGCAGGAAAACGAACTGCGCCACCTCCTTCTCCACTCCGGGGCAAAATCCCTTATCGTTTCTCCCGGGATCTACAGAAAAATGGTCGAGGGGATGGACCCGCGCGGCGTCAATGTGATCGTGATCGGAGAGCAGGATGCCGGGATAGCTGCAACATCCCTCGGCGAAATCATGGCTGCCGGCAAGGAAAGAATCAACAGTGGCGATGCCGCGTTTTTCCAGAGCAGGGTGGAGGTCAGGCCGGAGGATACCGCTGCTATATATTACACGTCGGGAACAACCGGCCAGCCGAAGGGAGTCGTACTTCTCCACAGTAATCTAGTGGCGAATGTCGAATCATTGTCGTGTGTTATACGCTTTTCTGATGATGATATTTTTCTCTGCCTGCTGCCGCTGCATCACACTTTCCCGGTCATGAGCGTATTCCTGACACCGGTATACAATGGATCTGTCATTGTTTTCGCGCGTTCGATCAAACCAAAATCTGTCCTTGAAGATATTATAAGAGAGA
>CBDUUV010000023.1:0-27796 GCA_965370495.1 uncultured bacterium | reverse complement strand
GCCGGGATCATATTTTGGGCGAAGATCGGGGTTCTGTACTATCTTTGTGATATCAAGAATAATTCTGTCGAGCCTGGCGAGCGCCGGGCCCATATTGAAATCCTGATAGACTTCTTTCATCTTAATCGCAGTGACCCGGTAATCGGGGAAAAACTTCTTAACAAGCCATTTAGTGCTGTACCGGTCATATGCTCTGATAATATCCTTCCGCTGCGTCTCGGATGTGTTGAGATAGTTGCCTTCTACCGATTTCAACACGCTCTTTTCCACTCTGTACGGCGAAGAAAGAAGCCCCGCGAAATGAAAGATGAATGGTATTGAGTATGCCGTTATCCAGATCAGGGAAGCAACCGCGACATATTTGACCAGCTTCCGCATCAGATTGAGTTTTCTGCTGCGTAATACAGAATTGAGGATCCAGTAGAACGGTTCCCTTACACCGCAGGGATTGATCTTCTCTGGAGGTTGATAGATCGAACGGCCGACGTCGGTCCCTATCTTTACAGGTTCATTACCGGTATTCGAGATAAAGAATATCTGGAAATCCAGGGTCCGTCCAACCACCACCCTGATAAATTCACTGAGTTTGACCAGTATTTTCCTTACAGATGCCGCCCACTCGCCGTCTGCCGTAACATTGTTGCTGCCGAGTACCATTTCGAGAAAATGCTCGTACCCCTCGGAAACAAACTGTTCATCCTCCGAGCTGATCAGAATGGTATTCTCTTCTCCCTTATACCCGGGGAGAATGTCGGATTTGGTAATCACCAGACCGATCGGTATCGAAAGCCTTGACTTCAGCGGCGCCACCTCTCCGAGGATATTGATAAATGCCGAGACCCTCGCCTGCACTTCCATATCGGCCCCGAGTATCTTGGGATCGAAGAAGAAGAGAAGCCCGTCGGCTGAAGCCATGAAATCCTTGACCTTCTCCGCCTCATCACTGTACTCGGAAATCGAGACCACCTTACCGCTGTAATCGTATGTGACGACCGGGACCTTTTTGCTTTCCTCGAGGATGGCGGTAAACTGCAGTATCCTGTCCTTTTCGGTAGGCTTGGGGAATTTCTTTTCACCTGCCTGATTGACGATCGTCCCGAGAGAAGTCCCCGAATCAAAACCCCAGATAGACATGTAGTTGGAAAGGAACTCGTTGGACGTGTCATTGTCGGTAACCGATATCTGTAATTTTTTATCGATCTTGCTCTGGTGGTACAGTACGGTCAGGTATACCGTCTTGCTGGTATTCTCGTGGCCGAATATCCCTATCCTGATCCCAGGCGGCCACTTGTGCCCGCCCGCGGCAGGCCCGCCACCCGATCTTTTTACTTTTTTAGAGCCTTTTTTGGCGAATCGCAACAGACTGCTGCTTTTCATATAATCTACCCGCCTTCTACTTCCCTATCGCTTCCTCTGTCTGATCAACACGATCCATAAATTCAACAAGTTCTTTCTCTGTATACCTGTGCCATTTTCCCGGAACTATGATCGCAAGAAACACAAAAATTATTATCAGGATACTGTAGAACAGATAAGCCGAAAACCTCTGCGCCAGAGCAAGGCGCAGATAATTGAAGCTGGAACATAGTCCCTTGAAATTGCTCCAGAGAACGATGAGGCTTTCTTTGATCCTGTCAAAAAACGATTCATCATCGAGATAGTCCCACTCCATAAGGTACTGTTCATAGAGAGTGCTGGCTTGCCGCAATTTTTCCAGCGCACCGACGCTCTGCATATGAAACTCGAGCGAATTCCTGTCCCCTGTAAGATCGTTTCCCAGCTTTGCCCGCCTGATATGAAGTATCAGCAGCTTCATATGATCGGGGAACCCTTTGAAATCTTCGAACGTCGGATTGCTGTTCCAGCCACTGCTGAAATTCGTTATAAAACGCCCGATCTCCTTCAGAAAGAAACTGTTCAGCTTGTAGTTGTTGTACATGCTTCCATCACGCGTCAACAGAGGGATCAACGAGTCTTCAAAATATGCTACATCCCTTTTCACGTTTCTGAATTCGCGGCAATAGAGATATGCCCGGTTAGACTTCCCGTCGATATCGACGATCGATTCGAAAAACGATATCAGCACCTGGATTGTCAATTGTCTGAGATCGGAACTGTTTAGAGGGCCCCGCTTGATCTTTTCGAGAAATACCCGGTCTACTTCTACAGCCTTTTCACGCTGTTGCCTTAATGCCTGAAAAACGGCGCATATGCCGTTATATGTCTGAAAGAAGGCTTCGACTTCAAAAGACGAATAACTTTTTTCATAATCATCGATGTATTTAAACAGATCATCGATATATGATGTTATTCCTTCACTCATCTATAACACCCTGCCTTAAACGATGTACAGAATCAGATCTGTCTTCCCAAGATTCTCAAGTTTCTTGCTGTCACTCATCCCCCGAAATACAAATGTCACCTGATTAACAGATGAAGACTGGAGCATATCGAGCGGATGAAGAACCACTTTGTTGCTGTAGCTTGTTATATCTACATCGACCGGATCTGTCTCCCCGAGTCCGCGAGCATTGTTCAGACCGAGGCGTACCTGCATCGACCGCCATTCGCTATCGGAGAAGATATCCTTGTTGATCAATGCTACAGCATCATCGACGGGAGACGACTGAGCAAGTTCCAAGACCAGGTAGCTCAGCTCACCCACCTGTTCGAGAGCGCTGCTTTTTAATTCGATGTTTTTATACGTCTTCCCCTGGAACATCAACGTCTCGGTAGCAACAGCCTGCTCGCTAAGTTCTTCGAGGCTTGTCTTTGACAAAAAGGCCATCAACGCCCGGAAAATATCAAGTATTCCGTCAATCATACGGATCTGCGACGCTATATCCCTGTGGTTATATTCAGAAAGGAGAAATGAATCGACTGATGAAAGATAGGCACCTATATCAGAACCGGTCTCCTTGTTAAAAAACTTTTCATTGAGATAATCTTTCAGCGCGGGCTGCATATTCAACAGAGAAGATACTACCCTGAATAGTTTCTTGAACTGAACGATCATGCGGCCGGGATGCGGAGCGTTACGCCCGACGATAAAATCATCGAGATGCGAGGACATGTGGTAGACCAGATAATATGTCGTCTCTCTGAAAGCGCTTTG
Source organism: uncultured bacterium (assembly GCA_965370495.1). Classification (GTDB taxonomy): domain Bacteria; phylum Krumholzibacteriota; class Krumholzibacteriia; order Krumholzibacteriales; family Krumholzibacteriaceae; genus Krumholzibacterium. Next base: position 24,681 of record CBDUUV010000023.1, on the reverse strand, counting down.
AAGCCTGGTCGAAGCTCCTTCGAGACCTTTGTCCGAAGACGCGGACAAAAAGGCGTTGATCGAGAGTTTAAGAAGGTTTTCAACACGGTTACGATAACTGATCGCGAGGGATGAAAGACGCTCGTCCGCGTTGATATGCAGGCAGGGAGGGAAATACCCTTCAACCTGAGTTACTTCCGAACCCTGGATAGCCAGATCGGCGATCTGTATATATCTTTCTTCAGGAAGGTTCGGCGGTTCTTTCAGCGTTACGATATAGTTCGGCATCTCAAACGGCACCCGTGGCACCTCTTCCGACGGATCGGGATCTCCCACCTGTTTCTTGTCAGCCGCACCAACGCCGATATATACCGGTATACGGGTTTCATTGACCTCGATATCGGCCCTCAGAACACTCCCGCCACTTATCGCTTCGTTAAATTCGATATAGGCGCCGCATGGCAGAAGCACCTGGCACCTTTTAATTTCCACTGTCAGCCTGTTCGCGCTAAGCGTCGAATTCAGAGTGAGCGACGGCTGATCTTTCCTCTTTTTTACAAGACCGTAATTATCATCCGCCTCCGTGGCATGCCATCGAACGAGCTCCTCGAAATACCGGTCCTGATCCCTCAGATGCCCCATCGTCAGAAGCATTCCATCCTGCCAGTTAATAGAATTCAACTTGAAATCACTCATCTTCCCACCTTCGTAAATTTATTCGACTCTATTTCTAACAAACATTAATGTCAAGAGATACCTCTTCTGCAAGACTTACAGGTATGATGAATATCCGAGATATTTTTTTGTCTCCTTGCCGGCCTTGGACCGATCAGCTTTTACCGTTATTCGATAGTCAAGATCACCCGGCATACAGTAGTCGAGAAACTTTTCGACCCTCGCTCTTATCCTTCCTCCCGGGAGAAGATGCCGGATATCGCTCAGGGGAAGGTCATGGAAGATAAGCTCGTATGTCGAATCACACTCCTCAAACGACCTGCCAATCACCGTCTCGATCCCCAGGCGCGCGGTCCTGGAACCAAGATGATAATGAAGTTCAGCCGGAATCGGCACAGATGCCGTGACATTTTCCCTGAGTTCTACCCTGTACCCGAACAAACGTCCCAACACATCGGTTACGATATCAGGATTTGCGCCCCATTCATTCATAGAAGGAAGAATCGAAGCAAGAAAAACCAGTTCATCCTCTCTGAAGCCGCTATCCCCGGCACTGTATTCGAACAGCTCCATAAAGCGCTTCAGATGTTCCGTGTCGACTATCCCCTGTTCATATCTCAGCGTACTGAACCGCGTCGCTGCGTCATAGCGAACCGCTTCCGAATCGAATGGCGCCAAAAGCGAGCGCGCGTTTTCTTCCCAGGTATTATCTGTGTCACGAATGCCCTGAAGGCCATAGAAAAACTGGTAAGGCATAAAATCGACGGCGCTGTTGCTTCCGATCTCCAGAGTAACAATCGATTTGTCGGAAATGACGCTGCCGGCTTCGGGCTGCTGGCTCCTGATTTCACCCCTGTAATTTTCATAAACACCGACCTTCCTGATCCGGATCTTTCTCTTCTCCACCCCCATCCCCTCAAGAAGATTAAGAGCGGTAAGATAGTGGAACCGGTATCGCTGACCGGTGAAATCAGGCATTATCCTGTCTTTGACAATCATCAGACTTTTATGATCTCCAGTTTAAACTGACTGTTAATTGAGGTGCGCGCCTTGAGGAACGATCCGAGCCTTACCTTCAGGAGCCCGATCTCATCATCGGAGTGAAATTCATTTTCACGGACTTTTACAACGACGACGACACATTTACGCACTCCATGTTCCGTTCTCATCACTCCCTTTTTACAATCGGCTCCGATTATCCGCCCATCAAAGGTGCTGACCCAGCTGCGGATCTGATCGAACGACATTGCCCTGTCCCTTCCACGGAGCCTCGAAGAAATCTCGGCTATAACCTGCTTTTCCGCCTTGGCAGGTATCGCTCCCGAAACCGGGATTATATTCTTCAGCGAAAGTATTCCCGGATGGCTCTCATACAGCTCTGTTATCTTTCCCGCCGATATTCCGCCGGCCTCTGTGCCGGCAGTAAGGGAATAATTGACCGTTATCGAATCGGGAGGAAGTTCCAGCTCAGACGAGAAATCCAGCCACAGGGAAAGCTTTTCATCCTGTTCGAGAAGAGTATAGAATCCGCTTTTCCCTCCGGTAAGCACCTCATGCCTTGGTAGATACTTTTTCCCGTTGGAATCTGTCACAGATACGATCTTCAGGATGTTGTCTATACTGTCAGGGATCTCGATCTCGATCAGCCTGTTGCCGCCCGTATGCTTGAAAAGGGTCCTGTCGAATTTGTTGACGGCGATAAAGCAGTTGAAATTAATCTTGAAAGAGGATCTGAAAACTGTCCTGTCACCGCCTGCGGGAAGTACGATCTTTATCCAATAAAACTTTTCGCTCATCTCGGGCGGCGTAATCCCGGCGGAATCCAGCCTGTCGAGAATCCTCTTGCCGGGAGAGCCAATACGCCACGCTGTAATAAATTCATCGGGTATAACGGCAAAGCTATTTTCAAGCGGCCTGAACAGATCGCTGCTCCTTCTGAGACTTCCCCAGTCGATCGTCCCTTTATCACTTGAAAAGATATCATCTATCGTCCCTGCCGCCCCCGGGCAAAAATAAACACTCTCATCGAAACCCCCATCGGTACAGGGGAACCATTTCGCCCATCTCAACTGTTTCAAAGCGTCTTCATCACCCTGAAGAAAGATCACACTTTCTTTGAAATCATCCGCCGGGCCATCGTAGGAAACCGCCAGGTACAATTCGGCGTTCCGGCCGGAAAATGAGGATGGCCGGTCCGGCGCGGATACATGAACACTCTCCGGTCTCAACGGGGATATATCCTCGATATTATCGCCAGCCACAAAATAGATGCTCTGCAACTTTGCGTTTAACAGTTTTTCCGTTCTGAGAGAGGAGAAAAAGAAGGTGCGGCCGTTTTCGCGGGTCTCCTTGAAAAAATACTGCGTTTGTGGATCGACTATAATCACCGGGTCCGAAGGCTCTACCTGCATCACGGTATACGCGGGAACCGGCCACCGTATGCTTTCGGGGCAAAGCGATCTGATAAGTGCGTTGGAAGCCGCTTCCCAGGTATGAACGATCTTTTTATCTATCAACGCAAGCTGGCTGGCATACATCTGCATAAGAATACGCAGGACCGGATCCATACGCTCTGGTGATTCGGGAACCTCGGCGTTCCATGCCCTGAGTTCCCGGTGCATATCATTGAATATCTCTTCCGATGTCCTTGATCTTTCGCTTTTCATATCATCCTATACTGAAAATCTCCTCGAATCTTTTTTCATCGTTTTCATCTTTGTAGTTTCCGATTACTTTGACAGCGATCCCCAGGGGATGATCCGGGCCCGTATTGATATTTATCAGTGAAACGGATACGTTGAACAACCTCGCTTCATATATATCTACAGCATTGCGGATACTTCCCTGCAGTTCGGAACGGTTAACCATGAAAAGATCGGAAAACTCCCTGTCCCACAGGTCGCATCCGAATTCAGGATCAAAGGGAAGCGATCCTTTGCGTGTACTGAGAATCAGGCCTATCGAGTTTGTAATCGAATCATAACGGTCTGTTTTATTCAAAAACCCTTTACGAAGGAGAAAAGGGAGTGATAAATATTCCATCGGCATCCTTAATTGAGATTGATCATTCCGCCTTTTACATTGACCTGGGCATTTCCGGCGATATCATGATTGGCGGCAGCTTCTGATTTGATATTTCCATCTGCCTTCAGCTCAATATTCACTCCCGCCAGTTTGATATCACCTCCGGCTTTCATGGTAATACCCTGATCTGCCTCGACATTGATATTTGCCCCTTTTATAGAGACATCTCCTTCTGTCGTTATCGTAATCGACGGACCGGAGATATCGAGAACGATCTGATTCTTGCCGTCTTTCTGGGAAATCAGTATCTGTTCAGCTCCGTCCTTGTCGTTAAAGGTTATCTTGTTTCCGCTGCGGGTCATGAACATCTTGATATCGTTATCGTCGGAGACTGCTTCCTGTATCGGAGAGTTTTCTTTGTTGTAGAGACACCCCAGAACGACCGGATAATCGGTGTTGCCATGTTCATACCCGACAAGAACCTCATCATCGATTTCGGGAAGCACATACCAGCCCCGGTCCTTCCCCGCGTGGGGAACCATCATTCGCACCCAGGCTGTCTGTTCCGAATCGAGCCAGGGATAGCTGACCTTAATGCGTCCCAGGCTCTCGGGATCTTTCAGATCGATTACCCTCGCGACATTGACTCCGATCGCCGGTTTTTTCCTCGCCTCTTTGACAGACTCCACACTGGTAGCCGCTTTGATCGTTCTTTCCCCGGAATCAAGATCCTTCTCTGCCTTTTTCTCTTCCGGATAGGCTAAATCGAGGGGGCTGCACACAAATGTGTTGTGATATTTTCCGTTATCATCAAAGAGATGGCGTACACCCTTAACCCAGTACTGTCCATCCAGTTTGTCCATCCCGGCGATCTTCACACAACTCCCGGTGACGATCTCGGGAACGATCGACTGTCCGGTACACCTGACCATCGACCCCATAGCCCTGCGGCGATCGTTCTGAAGGGTCTTGTCGAGAGATTTGGCATCTTCGACATTCTTCGGAGATGAGGAAAACCCCGAATTTTTATATATCTTCTTCGATGCTTCCGGTGAGATCTTCGAAATATCGGACAATGCCGCCTGCTCTGAAATAGACTGGCTGTCCTGGGAATATATCTTTTTCTGCTCGTAGTTATAGACGTCTGACTTGAACTCCATCGGTGCTGTTCCGAGCCCAACCCTGAAGGCTCCGAGGTTCTCCCTCCAGACAAGCTCAACGCTTTTTTCGCTGTTAGCGGGAGTAAGATTAAAATCACGCCCCGTATAATATGCGAACATTCCGGAACCGCTTGCCAGGCGCATGATATAATCGAAATCCGACTCGCGGTATTGAGTATCGAATTTGTATTTTGCCGTTGTCTTCTCTATATTTCCTATTGTGATTGGATAGTTGCCGACTATCGCCCCGATGATGTCACTCGCGCTCTTGTCATGATAGTGGGCGTTTTTTGCCGCTCCGTCCATCGTGATGGTGGGAGAAGCGGCATGGATAAATACAACATTAAGTCCATCGATACTGTTATCGATCTGCACATCGGTGATGACACCGATAAATTCCAGAGCGCGGGAATCATCTACGATTCCACCAGTCGGCCTGATAGTCAGAGCAATATTGCTACCCAGGAATTTCGTATATTCCCCGGGATCTTCGAAATCCCTGCTTGCCTCTTTTTTGCCCGCCTGCTGAATTCGAATTAACAGTTGATGATGATCATCTATCACCTGGTCAAGTTGAATACCAGCGATATTGAATTTTATTTCTTTATTATCGACTCGGATCAGACACTCAGCCGGAGTTTCCAGTACTGGCATTTCTCGCTCCCAACAAAAAGTGAGCCAGTCCGAACCCGCTCACTGCAGGCTCGGACCCGACATCACTCGATCTTTGATTGATTCTGCCCTGGGGGACACCCAAATCGGCAGAAACAAGTTTTCAACTACTCTTCCCAGAGGTTATCGATGTCAGCATCGCCGACAGCGAGCTTCTGGCATGAGATCTCGAAGTATTCCCACATCTGATCATCCGGGCTTTCCTTTACATGCGGAACATGCTCTTCATAGAAAGTGATAAACCCGTTCTCCCAGACAAGTTCCTTCAATATGGCGTCGACATTGTCGGGGTCCTTGAAGGTAACCTTTCCCTTTTTCCAGTTCGGTTTTGATGAATCCATCGCCCAGCGGGCAATATCCGATTTTTCGTTCGACTGCCTCCTGATCTTGATCAGTCCGGCATGGGCACGGTCAGAGGGGCGTCCCGATTCGTCCTTTGTGGTATATATGCAGTAAGAGACTTCGAACACATTGAGATATGGAACACCATCGATCTCCAAAGAGGGTCTTCTTGCCATCGTACTTCTCCTTTCAACGATCGCCCGATCGTCTGTTTATGGCTATTTATCTTTCACGTTAGTCTGGTTATCCTCGCTCCAGGCGGAAAATTCGATATTGAAAGTCCTCGCCGGATATTTTGGATTAAGCGCGACCTGAATATCGACCTCCTGTCTCTTACGCATCTCCTCATCGGCAAAGACCTCGATCTTGTAATCTTCCAGGATATTGTCGCCACCGGAAATGGCTTTCATGAATTTGTCAATATCCTTTCTCAGCGAATCGATGAACTTCTGATCGATTACCGAAAAAGTCTGCTTGTTAAGGTAGTTACGCAACGTCTTGTACACATAGTCGTAAGTTCTGCGGATAGAATAGACGTTGAACGTCTCTTTCGTTGAAAGTGTTGAAGATCCCATCGCAACGACGGCACCTTCAAAATTGACCATCGTATTGATACCTTTTTCATTGATTTTACTCGCGTCAGGCTGGTTGGCCCTGAACTTCAAGTATTTCGATTCAGCGATCTTGCCATATTTGAACCCTGCTGACGGCTGCTGCATCCCAACCGTTGTATCTCCCTGATACATCTTGCCGGCAACGACCGAAGAGGGCGGAATCCACATCTCTTTATCCTCATACTGATTAGCTTCGCGGGCCATCACGTAGTTGGCGAAGATCGATACATACTGTTTGTAGTCATCGATACCTGAAAGCCCGGCGTAAGCGGGATCCTCGAGCATATCCATGATCTCTTCGAACTTGTCGAAGTTCGGCATATCCGAAATGACATGAACCTTGTTGGCAAACCCGATCTGCCGCGAAAACGTATCTATATTCTCAACCGAACCGAGCCAGCCTGGTACAACCACCATGGAAAAGCAATCCTTGATCGACCATTCACGGAAAAGATCCGAGATCGCCTTGCCAAGCTCCTCGAACTTTTCCTTGTCGTCGGGATCCATCAGTTCTTCAGCGCTGATATTCGAGAACCACGCGTTGACCTTCTCATCAGGTTCCTGTTGCGCGTTCGCGAAAAACTTGTCGACCGCCCTGTAGGTCATTTCGATATCTCTGCTCGACCTGAGGACCTTCTTCATATTCTTGTCAAGATTCGCTTCCAGCTTCGTCATCTTCTCGTTGAGACTCTTTCGGACATCATCGGGTTCATTGTCCCCGGAGAGAGCCTCGACCCATATCCTGAGCCTCTCGGCGAGAAGCTTTCTCTGTTTTGCGAAATTCTTCTTTGTCAGGAATTCCTTCCTCTGGAAATCCTTTTTCGGATCGAGCCATTCGACACCCCGCACCAGGTCTCCATCGACGGTTTTGAACGAAGGCAGTAACTTCGCCAGATCGTCGAACTTCCCGAACTTCTCACTCAGAAGTTCGGCGAATTCGTCATCTGACAATTTTTCTCCCGGCGTCGCGGCCTGTTTGGCTTCAGCTGCCTGCTCCTTCTGAGGCTGCATTCCCTTTTCTTCATCACTCATTGATATCACCTCCCTCTTCTACTCGGTTAGAAGATCGATATAGTACTGCGCCGCTTTAAGAAGAGCTTCTTTTTTTTCCTTGTCGCTCAAAGTCTTCTTGAGAGCATTGTTCTTTTTCAACTGTTTGTCGAGATCCGCCAGAATCTCTTTGCTGTAATAAGTCGTTGTCAGGTAGTCATTGTTCTCGATCAGTTCTTTTGGAGTGAAATCTTTCATCGACTTGACCTGAAAATCGGCATTTACAGGTTCACCTTCCGTCGATTCCAGTTCACACTCAAAAGAAGGACGAAATTTTTCAAAGACTTCCTTGAGATTGTTACAGCGCACCGGATCGGGCTGAGCATCTTCATCATTGTTGAGTTTGGCGATATACAACAATTTGTTCGATGGAAGAAGCTCTACCGGGATCGAGTCATCTTTTTTGACTCGTTCAGTCGCCCCAAGTATGAATTTCGCCATAAATTCCTCCTTTTCAGGCGTTGTTATCAGCTTTCAAGCACGGTAAAAGTGTAATTATCATCTTTGATATCAATCCTGACCTCATCGCCAGACTTGACATTGCCGGTGATGATATCGACCGACAGCTTGTTGATTATCTGTTGTTCTATGATCCTCTGGATCGGCCTCGCGCCAAGTTCGACCGTATAGCCTTCTTCAGCCAGTTTCTTTGTTGCTTCCTCGGAGAGGGTCGCCGTGATATTCTGGTCCTCCAGCAATGTGCGGAGCGAATTGAACTCGAGCCTGGCGATCTTTTCAACCTGCTCTGGAGTAAACGGATGAAAAATAATGATCTCATTGAGCCGGTTAAGAAGCTCCGGCCTGAACTTTCCGAAAAGAAACTCCCTTATCTCATCCATATCAGGCTCACGGCCTTCACGATCCGCTTCGAGAATCTTATCAGCGGCATAATTCGAAGTCAATACTACTATCGTGTTCGAAAAATCGACGGTTCTGCCCTGTCCGTCGGTCAACCTGCCATCATCGAGTAATTGCAGCAGAATATTGAAAACATCGGGATGGGCTTTTTCGACTTCATCGAAAAGCACGATCGAGAAAGGCTTTTTCCGAACCGCTTCGGTCAACAAACCTCCCGATTCATACCCGACATATCCAGGAGGCGCTCCTATCATCTTGGCTACGGAGTGGGTCTCCATAAATTCCGACATATCCATACGAACCATGGCATTCTTGTTGTCGAAGAGGAACTCGGCAAGAAGTTTCGGCAGATATGTCTTTCCGGTCCCGGTCGGGCCAAGGAAAAGGAAGGAACCGACCGGTCGGTAAGGCAGTTTCAGGCCGGCTCTCGATTTTCTCACAGCGTTGCATACCGCTTTTATCGCGTTCTTCTGGCCGATTATCTTTTCCGCGAGATAATCCTCCATCTTGATAAGCCTGTCTTTCTCCGCCGTCATCATCTTGGAGACGGGAATCCCTGTCCTGCGAGCGATCACAGTACCTACATCGCTTTCGAATATCACCGGCTTGAGTTTTTCGATCACATCTTTCAATTCACCGAACAACTCTTTCTTTTCCGAAACCTTTGCGCCTATTTCATCCGGTTTCATCCTGTCAAAGGGGAGGCTGCATTTGTACTCCCTGTCAAGCCTGTGGCCCCAGTATCTCATAAGCATATCGATCTCTTTCACCAGGGCATTATAGGCATCCTCAAGGCCTTTGCTCTTCTTTTTGGACAGAAGCTTCTCGACATTTTCAAAAAGGCCATTGAGGGATTTTATCTTTTCCCCGGCAAGTTCCTGTTTGACCGAGAACTCCGATGCCGCCTCATCTATGATATCAAGGGCGATATCGGGCAGATTTCTCTCTGAAAGGTATCTTTGAGCCAGCTTGACCGACGCGATTCTTGCTTCATCGCTGAAGGTCACCTTGTGATGGTCCTCGTATTTGCCCGCGACCCCGTTGACGATCATTAAAGACTCTTCGAAGTTGGGCTCCTCTATCCTGACTTTTTCAAACCGCCGTACAAGAGCCTTGTCCTTTTCAAGATATTTTGTATACTCCTCCTCGGTTGTCGCCCCGATAAGGCGCAACTGGCCGCGAGCCAGTACCGGCTTGAGAAGATTCGCCGCGTCCATTCCCCCGCCTGAACCCGCGCCGCAAAGGGAATGTATCTCATCGATGAAAAGTATGATTTTGCCCGCCGACTTGATCACATCGCTGATAAGCGCCTTGAATCTTTCCTCAAATTCTCCCTTGTACTTCGCGCCTGCCACGATTGCTCCCATGTCTACCTCGAGTACCTTTATATCCTGCAGGGCTTTAGGAACACTTTTATCGATAACAGCCCGGGCAAAACCTTCGACGATAGCCGATTTTCCGACTCCGGCGCCTCCTGTAAGTATGGGTGAATTCTTTCTGCGGCGCAGAAGGATCTGTATCGTCTGCTGGAGCTCATCCTCGCGCCCTATCATCGGATCATAACTTCCCGCGGCAGCCTGATCGGTCATATCTGTCGTATAACGAAGGGTCCCTGCCACACCCCCACCTGAAGCGGCCGCTTCTTTTCCCTTCTTCTCGCCCTTGCCTTCCGATGGAGAGGTTATCTCTTCGACGGCTTTGTTCTCGGCAATAGCGCGATAGATATCTTTCTTCGTAACTTCTACTTTATCACGCACATACCCCGACAGAGGCGAGCGTGGGTCAAAAACAGCGATCAGAATGTGTTCCGGCTCGACAAGGGGGTCATATAACCTGGCTTTTTCATCAAGCGCGTTGTTAAGCACCGTTTGAACGGCGGGGGAGATCGGAACCTTTTCGCGGCCTGTCGATTTGCCCGGCTGGTCCTTAAGATAGATTTCCACTATCGATTCGACAAAAGAAGCGGGCTTGCCAAGTTGATTGAGTATCGCCTCGACTTCGGTTCCTTCGTGACGCACCAGGGCCATCAATAGATGTTCTATCTCTATTTCGGCATGTTTATATGTCGCAGCAACTTCCTGGGCATTTTTTATCACTGTGCGTGAATCGTATGAATAACTCGCTATATCCATGAGTCAGGATTACTCCCTCTTGACTTTAAGGATCTATTGAAAAAATATTGACAGATCGTCCGGTTTTTCCGCCACTTGTGACCTTAATTTTCATCCCGAAATAAGTCAAGTGCTAATTGTAGTGGAGTTCAGGACTTCCCCCAAAAAACAACCCTTCAATCGGGATCAGATAAACCTGTTTGCTCCCCTGGAAAAATGGGGAAACTCCACGTTGACTTGATTATTGTACATTTGTTATATTTTAATTCTAATAGATTAAATAAACTAAAGGAAAATTATGGCTGGAAAACCTGCCGCAAGATCAACTGATACGGTGATGACCTGTAATGACCCGGCCGATATGCCCGTAGGCAAGATTATTGCCGTTGGTAAAGTTTTGATAAACAACCTCCCCGCGGCCAAACAGAACGATAAGGTAATCGGCGTAGATACACATATCATCTTGATTCCCTCCCCTGGCGGACCGATTCCCACCCCGTTACCCCATCCTTTTAATGGTATGATAGACGGCAACACGATTTCATCAGTCTCAATAGAAGGAATGCCGGCCGCGGTAGTCGGCTCAACTGCCAGCAATATGCCCCCCCACATTCCGCAGGGCGGGCCGTTTCAGAAACCTCCCACCAACAAGGCCAATATCATTATGGGGTCGCCCAACGTTTTTATCGGCGATGGCAGCGGAGGAGGCGGAGGAGGCGGCGGAACCGGAGGATCGGCTGTTTCTGCAAGTTCTCAGGCTGTGGAAGTTGAAGAGGGACATTTCCTGGATGTCAAGTTTGTCGATAAGGGCGGAAAACCGATTACCGGTGTTAATTATAAAATCAAGGATCCGGGAGAAAATGTCTCCGAGGGGAATCTTACCGGAGAAATAAGGCAAAATGTGCCGGATGAAGGAGATTGCGAAATCTCGCTCAGGGGCATAAAGCAGGCAAACTGGTCGAAAACAAGCGCAAATGTCGGCGATAAGGTGAAATTGAAAGTCAAAACAATTGGGCTCGAAGACGGCGAAGAAACCGAACTGGAAATATTTATGAAAGATTCCGGATTCGCCGATAAATCATTCAAAACTCTCAATTCAAAAGTAAACGGCGACAAAATCGAAGTTGAATGGGAATTCGAGGTCAACGAGAATCTTCTTGAAATTCAAGAAAGCAAGGGCAGAAAATATTCTTCACCGGCGTACTATTTTATTGTTCGTGTCGGCAATATAATTTCCCACTCCAACGTCATCAAATATCAGGATTGGATAGAGTTGGAACTCACCGACGAAGACGGCAAGAAAATCGGCGGCGCGGAATACTGCCTGCACTTGCAAAATGGACAGATAATTAAGGGAAATCTGGATGACAACGGCTACGCCAAAGTGGAAAACATTGCACCCGGAAAAGTCAAAGTTACCTATGATGTTAGAAAGGGTAACAGTAATTAGCAAAAAATGAACGGACCTGTTAATGCCTGATCCCGTTACCAAAGAAACCAGCGTCGGAAAGGTTGAAAAAGAAACCGAATCCACAACACATAGTAAAACTACTACGACAGTTAAAAAAATAAATGTTTCTATTCTCGAAATGGAGGATGTTCTTTTTCATCATAACAGCGCCGTTATGATGCCTGAAAGTCCGATTGAAGAGCCCGATGAAGACAAAGGAACCGAAAAACAGGAAAAGGTAACCGGTGCCAAGGCGATGGCGCTCATTTTCAAGCTGTACAATTTCGATCCTGACAAAAAACTGCTGATAGCCGGTCATACAGACACTTCCGGAGATGACAAATACAATTTCGAGCTTTCGGAGCTTCGAGCGAAAAATGTACAATACATCCTTTCTGCCGAACGAGACCTGTGGGCGGAAATATCGTATTCCAAGCAAAAAATAGAGGACTACCAACAGGTTTTAAACTACGTTAACCAGACACATAAATATCCCTGCAATTCCGGCAAGGTCGATAATGTGTGGGGTAGTATTACAAGAGGCGCTATCGAGAATTTTATAAACTATTTCAATGGCGAATTTATTACCAGATACAGTAAAGATTTCATGGGACCGATGGCGCTGACACGAATTCCCGGTGGTCAGCTTGAACTTGTCAAAAGAGACAGCAAGAAAAGATGGACCGAAGAACTCTGGAAAGCGGCCTATAATTTCTATTTTCTGGCGATTGCATCGGCCCTCGAAATCAAACCATCTGTCCTGTATGAGAAAGCCCGAACAGTCGTTAAGTGGGCTGATAATAAAAATAAATATGTCGCCTGCGGCGAATCATTTCCAATTGATGAAGCCAGAAAAGATGAATATCGCTCACAGGACAACCGACGGGTAGAAATTCTTATATTCGACGGCAGCGACTCTCCCGTAATCAAATGCCCCGTTACCGATAAAGGCAAACCTAAATGGGATACCAAACATAAACCGGAGGAATGTCCACTCTGGCATAACCTTATTCTTCGACCGCTGTACCTTGACCCCAAGGATTTGAATTCAATAACTTACCATATTGCTTTTACCTATTGGAATAAAGTTAAGGAAAAATTAATGCGTGTTCCGGAAGGGTTACCTGTTGAAGCGTATCAGGACGGCAAGAAAGTTGAATCAATCATAGGTTACAATCAATCGGAAAAACTCTATTGTGTCAAAGTTCGATATAAAAAACCGATCAAAGACCTGGCCGGGATCAAGCTTCATTTTGAATTCAAAACCAAAGATAAATGGATATATACCAAAAACAAGGATTCCGATCCGATCTTATTTCCCAAAAAGCCGGAAGATCTGAAAGAGTTAAAGAAGAAAGATGCCTACAAAGATGTCGCCAAGGTTGAAGACCTGAGAAAACTTCAATTTCCGGGCGGTCTCAATTTTTATGATTTACCGGCCGAATGGTCATCAGTAAATTACTGGACTCGATACGAGAGTAGCGGCGGCAAAAAAACTGGTGAGCGGTTTCAAAAAGTAATCGCCGATGCCGACAAGCTGCATCTAAAACCCATCGGTAACAAACTTACCCAACCGAAAAAGCCGATGACGTTTTCTCTCGATGATATTGTTTTAGCCACAGGCAATCGAAGTCAGGTCATTCGTGACAGGAAAAAGGACAACAGCCTGTTCCCGGTTGGCAGTCCGCTGGATGATAAATCCCGTTATACTCTCTTCTACATCGATTGTACCACCAAGGAAAATGTCGCCGGAACCCAGAAAAATATGCGCCGTCTGAAAATATATAACACAAAGGCTCAGCCGGATCAGCCATGCTTTACCGATGTGCCGTTCAAGGAGAATCTCATAACGGATGTGCCGGGTCATGCGCGAATCATCTATTTCTGTAACAACTTCTACGATGTTCACAATAAGCGGTCGCTGTCGACCGATCCCGGTTTTAGCCTTAACAAGGGCCACGTATCCGGTGCACGAATGGCATTATACCAGGATGCCGACGTTCATGGAAGCCACGCGGCAGTCTGTACAAATGCTGCTGATAGAGCAAATACCTATGTCACCGGCGGCATCGGAATAGGTGATTGCGGTAATTACGAGATGCATTATTTCCACAACTGTGCCGAGCTTGACGGTAAAGCCCTCGGCTATCTTATTATCTACTGGTGCTGCAGGCTTCGGATCAGTCCCAATACCGACGTTTTTGGGGACGCGGTGACTCCAGGGATAGCTGATGATGTCAATGATCATCGGAAATTCGGCATGAAAAACGCCATGGATCGATTGAACAAGGATTATATGATAGAAAAAAAGAGCGGAACTCATGATATTTTAATCAGACCTTTCCACTTCATGGAGGCAAAGAACGATACCAATGGCGGCGCCCACAAGACGATGACGAGCATTGTGAGGGGTTATCCGGGTGCCTCAGCCTGGATGTCAAGACTGCACGCGCAGTTTCGGAGCGGAGTTAAAAGCGATGGTAGTCGTTACGGCGATTGGGAAGCGGACCCCGCCTATTTTTCTGATTACGCCACTTTTCCTGACAGCGATGGCAGTACATACGCCGCCTTGACTAATCACCATGAGATGGGGCACGCCACCGGCAATTTGGACGATTATCTTTATGCTACTAATTTTCCGGCGGGAACATCGTGGAGTAGAATGCCCGCCTTTGTTCAGCAAAACACAGCCCCGGGAGGGCCCTATAGCTTTGACAACTGCGGCCGTATGAATCGAAACGCCTCGCCCCGCTTGCGGGAGTACTGGAAATTCGTTTGCTGGCTGCACGATGCTTCTCAAGCTGGAAATGAACCACACAAAGTCCTGAACAAGTATTTCAGCGGGACTAAATTCAGGATCACTTACAAGGTGTATAAGCCGCCCAAGGATTTTACTCACAAGTTTGATCTGGCAGACACATTCAAGAATATTTCCTCGCCTCATCATGAAGGATTAAACCAGGCCATGAGCGGCAATGCCAACGTCGATCTTCTTCTTTACAAACTCGGCGATGATGAGACCTCGCGTATCATCAAGGATGGTCATAACTTCAAGGGGATATTGACGGTGCGTATAAAACTCGGTGTTCTCTTTGATCCCTGGGAACCAGATCCCAAATGGATTTTCAACACCGCCCACGACTGGGCACGAGCTCTGGACGGACGCTTCAAGAGCATGATAAACAAAAAATTCTATCTGGCTTTGCCCAACGACAAGATCGAAGCTGATAATTACTCAAACTGGGATAAAATATATGTCAGTTTTGTTCCGCATTTTGCGGTATCTCACAAACTTCCGGCAGGTGGTGCCCCTGCTATACCGGCCAACTGTCATATTGGAATAAGGACCAAACGCATTAACGGTAACAGCTTTGCACATGCCGGAAGCACGATTACCTGTAATTCCGGGTGGCAGGCTTCAGAGGAAGAAATACATAAGAGAATTATCCGATATTGCTTTGGCTTTGATACCGGAGCGAATAACCTCACGAAAAATAACTTCCCGAAAATCGTGCAATGGATAAACGGGTTGAACATAGGTGGGGGAGCAAATTTCTCAATGAAGGATTTATAGACAGGCCAGAACTTATGATACAATTAAAATCCGGTAGTTCAAGAGAGGAACGATAATGACGGCCCTTTATTCCAGACTCCACTGTGATTCCCGGCGCTCGGGACTGATAAAAGGCTCCTCGAACGCCGCCGGTATTGTTGTCTGGTCGATGCCCATCTCAGCGAAGAAGGAATTTTCCGCAGGCGCGAATCTTATATTGTGTGACGGGTCGACTATCATCGTCGATGGAATGAAACAGATATTTGCGTTTAATCGAGATGGTCAACGCCTCTGGGAAAGAGACAAATGGTATCCATCTCAGATAGCTCTTCAGGACAATAAAATTTACTACATATCCAGTCATGCGGAAAATCAATTGGAAGCGGTTGACTTTCAAAACAAGATCCAGTTTCAGAACTGGCGTATCCCCGGTCTGTTTGAAAATACATATCCGATAATTTTCGAACCGATCCCGGAGGGACTGGTCATGCAGGTGTGGGATCCCGGCGTTGTGGAACAGGCTTCCAGTAATTTCATAGTGTATAAAATTCTGTTTGAGAGTTTTGGCTACGACTGGTGCAAAAGATACAAAGGTCAAAATAGCCGATTAACACCGCTTGTATCATGGGAAAACAAACGGGTGGTCACATCACTTCAAGACGAAGCATTAATATTCGATCTTGACAGCAAGAATAATGAACCGGAACCGCTGGCACGGTTTCCGTTTCCATTACTTGATGCCACCAGGTGGACCAGCTGCGGAGAGGATGGTTTGCTTTACTGGTCAGGATACGGAGAAAACGGCCTAGAGGTCGCGGCGACTGATATGGCAGGTAATGAAGCCTGGCGATGGAAGACTTCAGGATCCGGGGCGAGATTAGACAATCCCATTATTCCTCCGATAATTACTCCGGAGGCGGTATATATCCTGACTACTGCAAATCTGTACGCTCTGAAAGAGGGCGAGCTCTTGTGGAAACATTTTTCGCCCACCAGTGTTTTCAGACAGGCAACTGCGCTGGAAGACAGTGCTGTTTTGATTAGCGCCATGAAAGGATTATATAAATTGGCTCCCGACTCCTCACTTGTATTCGAACTTGAACTGGAGGAGCCGCTGGTTACCGCTCCCGTGATTGACGATCAGGGACGCATTTATGTTGCAAGTGAGGCAGTGCTTTATGCTTTTGATTAAAACCGGTCGACGAGGCGCAATGTTAATTACAGGATTAATGCTAATGGCTTCGAATGTTGGTTGTACTGAATTTTCAAATGGAATGCCGGATAATCTAATCTTTGAATATCGGAAGGAACTGCGGATTGTAAAAGAGGGCGATTGTATTACGATCACCCGATCACCCGTTAATTCAAGTGCTCAGAAATCGCCGTCATTGAAATACGACAAATCACCGCGGACTGTACTGATTAAAGAGAGCGATTTTATAAAGATCTGGCAACAATTATCAACCATTGACTTTGAGCGGTTGAATAATCTCGATGGCAGCGATTTTATTCAGACCCCTCCGGATAAGAGTCACACGGAAACACTGCGATTGGTAATTGATGGCAAGAAAATAGTCGACTGGGCTCGATCATATAAAATTCTTGTCGAGCCTTTAAGGAATCCATTGGTGGAGACAAACAATCTGATGCGGGGAATTTATGAAAATCACCTGGCCGAGCCGGTAATTCCCGACAATGTTTTTCTTAAAGTGACGAGAAAAGACGCCGATAAACCGGAGAAGTATGTTTTGAGCAGGGATGCCCGGAGCATAAAACTCGAATACCATGAAAATGATTTAAACGACACGGGTATTATTGTATCTTTGAGCCGGGATGAATTCGATGTGCTGTGGGCCGATCTTGTGCGGTTCAATTTGTTTAACCTGCCACTCCACATGACCGTGCCGGTTGAGCCTGGTGCCAGGCTGGAGCCGGTGTATGGCATGCTATTGGTAATTGAAAGCACTGAATTGGTCAGCTTTTCAGTGGCACCTGGATTCGCGGGGCTGAATGTTTTTGAGGCAATTTGCGATAAATTGGAGAGTCTTTGGAAAAGCAAAAGATAATTTTCGATAGGAATTTGCTGTTATGAGTATATCAGAAAACAGATTCAAATTCGACCTCCCCGGCGAGTGGAAAGATCAGACAGTTTATTATTTTCGGGGGCCTAATATCGATGGAACCGATCATCAGATAATTCTGACGCTCAATCGAAACCTTCAGCATGAACAAATCGAACCGTTCGCACGGGAAAAAACAAATCCGATCGTAGAGAATCTTGACGGCCTGGAAGTGCTCAAGGATGAAGAGATAACTCTTGAAAACGGCAATCCGGCCTATGAATTTATATGTAAATGGATTCCCGGCGATGATCTGACAATGATCAAAGCGTATATATTTATTTTCCATGACAATATCGGATTCAGTTTCAATTGTGATTTTTCCAAAAAATCATACAAGATGCTCGGCGGACAATTTCGAAATATTGTCGAGCGTATTTTACCCGGAACTTTTGAGGAGATTGAGTAGCAATGCCTGAACTCAAATTCACAAAAGCGACCGATGAAGAACATGAGATAAAACTCGATTCATATCTTATCTATGCCGAATGGAAATCGGGCTATGCCTATATCGGACACAGCGCTTCCTTTGATATCGGGACATCATTTGTCGGCAACGGAGCCAAAATCAAAATCAATGGCCAGAGCGAAGGCGGAAAAAAGCTGGGCAAGATATCGAGCGAAATAAGAAACAACAAATTTGTCGGCTCGTTTGATATTCCCGATAATATCGAGAATGGCGATGAAATCTATTTCACCGTGAAACTGTCTAAAAACGGTCTCGATAGTGAATCGGGCCGGATTCCGGTTTTTATTCCGCCTGTCGTAAGCAATATTAAATGGAGCGCTCAGGAAGCCCGCCGCGGGGATACCCTGACTCTGACGGCCGATATCAAAGAAGTTGCGCCAGGAACTGAAGTACTGGTAACCATATATGAATATGACCGCAACGGTGCCAATGACCGAATCGCCGAGATACCGGTCAAGGTCAAAGATAAGAAAATCAAGCTATTCTGGGAATATGAGTACCACGAAGATACCGACGAAGTGCCTACTCAGGAAGAGATGGAGCGGTACGGAGGCAGTTACAACCCGCCTGAATATTTCTTTACAATAAAAGCTGGCGATATAGAATTTGGCAAAGATCAGGAATCGGAACTATTGGTTTTCAAAGACTGGATCGAGATAACATTGAGAAACGATATCGGCAAGCCGGTTGCTGACGCGGAATATGTCATTACATTGCCAGATGGCCAGGAAAAACGCGGCAATCTTGACGCTAATGGCCAGGCCCGTGTGGACGGGATACCTCCGGGAGAATTCAGAGTCTTTTTCCCGAATATGCCGGAATAAATATGGAGCGCGATAATGCCTGACTATAACGTTTACTATTGCATGATTAAACCGGTCACTGTCATGGAAGACCGCGGCCTGACCGGACAGGAACTTGAAGCCTCTCCTGAAGTACCGGAAGCCGTGGTAAGACGCGGAGAGATTCTTCAGCAGTTTGAGACGATCCTTCAGCAGTTATTTCAAAATTCCGTGCCGCATATACCTCGGGAGGATAGCCGTGGTTATACAGTCCATGTTCATCGTATTCCAACCAGTCCGGCGGGGGTTCCCGATTATGCCGGACTAAATATTCATATAAGAGAACCGATTGTTTATCTCGTATCATCTCTGGAAGATGATTGCGCGGCTGGCGTTCCCCCCGTTAGACAGCGACCTTCCTATCGGTTAGTCGAAGCCTTAAGTAATTATCCCGACGAATTCCCTTCAAGTTTTCTAAGTTCGACCAGCAATTCAATCAGTACCGATACATCAAATGAACAGGGACACGCTTTAATGATATCTCCATACGCTCCACAAGTTGCCGAAACATATAGTCATGTTCTAACCGAGGCCAGCAATTGGATCGCTATCATGGCAAGAATGCTTGCTAAAACTTCATTTCATGAAATCGCGCATTGTAAGGCGGAATGCGAAAACCGCCGCGTCGCCACCAATCCTGCCAATCGGCGTTGGCTTGAAGCCATTAGCGGGTCGATTCATGACGTTCCGGATGTCTCCGTGATGACAATTCCATTAGGCCCCAATACGTCCGTAGTTGATGCCGATTATCAGTTGATGGGCCAACATATGCTTTGCCCGGTTCGGTTTTACAAACATGGCATTGATGTCGACTCTCAGTTTTTCCTCAATGGTAGCGATCACGATCTTGATTCGACAGCCGAACAGGCAGCGGCCGCTCCGGCTCCCACGGCCGCTCCTGCACCAGCAGGCGATCCGCTGGCAGATCTGAATATTTGAGCCTTTACGGATTCTGAAGCGGCGTTCATAATAGCCGCTAATAAAAAAGAAAGCCTGGCATGCGCCATGCTATTTTCGGGCAAGAATTTGCTTGTCATATTGGAATCTATTTCCTAGAATCGGCTTTCAAAGCCTGTTTTCAATTGATAAATGTAATTTACATGGACTGAACGGATCTGGTCAGATGGAAATCGTAGGAAAATCTATTGATGGCCGCATGGATTATAACCAGGACCGGATCTACCAGGGCACAAAGGGTGAAGCTTTTATCCTCGCTGTGGCCGACGGAATGGGCGGCTCCGGCGGCGGAGAGATCGCCAGCCAGATCGTCATCGATGTCTGCCGTGAACGCTTTGAAGCATTCGCGTTGGCCGCTGGCCCGGAATCACTCGAAAAGGAGATCAACGAATTAGTCTCTCTTTCTCAACAGAGGATCAGGGAAAAATATGCAGAACAGCCCGAACTGAAAGGGATGGGAACAACTCTGACCTTCGTCCTCGGTGCGGGAAAAGAATATGTCGTCGGCAATGTCGGGGACAGCAGGACATATCTGTTGTCCGGGGGTAATCTGACCCAGCTAACGAAAGACAACTCATTCATACAGGAATACCGCGACACTCATCCCCAGGGAGACGCCGACTTGCCTATGCTCGACAAGATGAGTCATGTGCTGACACGCTCACTCACCGGAAACGATGATACTGCAGATATTTATCCTCAGGATGGTTCGAGATTCAGGGTCAGGGAAGGAGATATGCTCCTTCTCTGCTCGGACGGGCTGATAATAGACAAAGTCGGTAATATCAACGATCACCTGCTGGAGATGATAACTGGCGCTGCTTCTCCGGCCGAGGCCGCCAACAGATTGATCGACTGGGCGTATACGAACGGATCGATCGATAACATCTCGATATTGTTATGCGCCTTCAGCGAATGGCCGTTCACACTGGAAAAGAACCGGCCTGTAGAATCATCGGGAAAAAGGCGACGCCTTCCAGTATTTCTATCGATCATTTTTCTTTTCGCGATTCTACTGACAGTCTTTATTACAAAGCTCGGAAAAGATCAGGGGATTTCCCTTTTCGACAAGATGGGAAAACTGACAGCTCCAAAACCTGCCATAGAATGTGAAGAGTGGAGCGTCGAAAGGCATGAAACCACGGGCCCGGCCGGTGACAGGATAAGATGGAAATTCAAAACCAGAACCGACAGTATCAAAGGATATAGAATCCTTTATCATGATATCGTTCTTAACGAAACGTACCATGACACAACCTGGACCAGTGACGATAATGGCCTGATCTGGGCCGGTGACCTCAGAGAGTTCGAAGATGGCCGCAGATATTCGATTTGGATAACCGCCATAACAGAAATGGGCGATACGCTTTCAACTGAAAAACTTCTCATCCAGGGGAAAGACTGACTGGATTGGGTCGTCATTCCTGGTACGGAAGAACCTGCTTTATCCATTCCAGAGTATTCACGCCTACAGCGAACAGATACCGGTCGGATTTCTCCTCATCGAAATCATACAACAGATAAAAAGTGAACGCCCTGACCTGCAGGCCTGCACCAGCGATCCATTCGAATCGGTCCGTGTATCTTCCACCAGCCCCCAGCTTCAAACCCCAGCGTTTTAGATGGTTCGAGCGGAAATTCTCGGTCGTTATCAGTTCACCATCCACTATTTCCACTCTGGGAAAGTAATTCCAGATAGTCCCCAGAGAAACGAGTACTCCTGCTGCATCCGAGTCCTCGAATATCCCGACGGGTTCAAATCGAAAATTCAGTTCCCATGGTTTTACGCCGAATCCCGGCTGGGAGTAATCATGCAGATCGGTTGATGTAAATCCGAACATGCCGTTTAGAATCATTTCTATGGGCGATCCCTTGGATTCGTCGTCCACTTCATAGTATTTTCTGTCAGAGAGAATGATCCTCGCCTGTAACTGCAACCTGAACATTTCGATCTTGAACCTGGCCAATGGCCAGTAAGCATCCGATTCCCTTGAAAGAATTTCTCTTTCAATCAGATACTCGTTTACATTCATAAAGATTAACAGCAATTCATCTCTTTTTTCTCTTCGCGCTCTGATTGATGAATCGAGTGTAGCGCTGGTCAATAAATCGTTCTCAAGACTTCCGAATGCCTTTCTTGCCTCCTTGCACAATTCCAGGTATTCCTTCAGAAGGGTGGCGCTGTACAAGCGACCGTCCGGAATCAAATCGATGACTCGAACCCTCAGCACATTCAAGCTGTCTTCATATGCCTGAAGTTCATCGATAGAGGGACAATCGATTTCCGCAAAGGCTGTTAACGGAATCATGAGCGCTATCAGAATAATCGGCAGCTTTTTCACCTGAACCTCCAACTACAACATGGCTTCGAATGTTTCCTTGAATGGGTTACTTTCCAGATAACGCAGAACGTCGTGGTTGAGCATGATATCCGTCAAATCGTTACTTCCCGCTTTGAATCGAGTCACTGTCTCCGGGTTTGCGTTTTCAATACGTTTGATCTCCTTGGTCGAAAATCCCTGTCGCATGGGAAAAACGTCAAATTCGACTTCGGCATTATCGACGACTATTTTCGATTTCGCGTCCCAGGCAACAGGATCGTTCTCATTGATCAATATATGCAAGCGATTCCGGCTATGATGGTAACTATTCCCTGCCCAGATCGTCAGTGCATCGAGCCGGCTGTCATGATTTCCTACTTCAGCCAGCAGACTCAGAAAATCGGGCATCTGCGGCACTGACGAGCGGAAACCCATCGGAGAACCTATCAGGAAAAAATCGTGCAAATTAACGCCCCCCGTCATATGCCGGATATACCAGGTAGTATGGGTCAACATAACCGATCCGAGAGAATGCCCAATCAGAACCGGCTGATAGGTCTTGTACTGATTTATCAAATCTATCAGCCGCAGACTGCATTTCGGCCACAGGGTCGCATTCCGGAACTCCTTCAGGAGCAGGTAACTTGCCGTGTCAAATGCGTTCTCCTTGAGGAATTTGACTATCCGCGCGTGCGAGGGATCGGTTAAATACTGATAAACATGTTTCAGGAAGGAGTCTTCCGCTATCTTTTTGATTTCGGCCGGCAGGTCGAAAAATTTGTCGAACAGCTCATCCTGGATATCGTCCCAGAAAAGACCAACTACCTTGAACCTGTCACTCCCGTGATTCCTGTGAAGAACCTCGGCCCAGGCCTCATGAAAATCACTCTGAAAATCACCGATCCCATGAGCACAGATAATCAATTTCTTTGGCATGATGCTCCTTCGTTCTAAAGTCTCTGATCAAGGCCGATTATTCCCTTTTAAAGCGCCAGTATCGCCCGGCTGGAGTCTCCACCGGTTGCAGTGCGAATCTTTGATCGGCCCTCATCCCTTCCCTGATCAGATAAAATATGTCAGATAAAACAGTCCTCGACTCAGCATAATATGAATGTCCGATAAAGCTCATATCTGTTCCAGTAGCATCGATAGTCTCTACTCCTTCTACCAGTACGATCGATGCACCAATACTTCCAGCCCTGGGAGTCCCGTGGACCGCCCCGGAAGCATCCATCGCGATATCACCGGATGAAGCATAGACAGTGACCCTCGTCGTTTCAGATGTGATCCCGGGAGCGATCTGTTCCTTGAAGACGTCGGCATCGATATCCGGAGCGGCAAGGATTATCTCCGTAAACATTTCTTTCATATCGGGATACTCGGTAAACAGTTCCTTCAGAGAATTCACCAGCGCGCGGCTTCCCATGCTGTGAGCGATAAGGTAAATATTTTCGGCATTTGCCCTGTCGACAAAATCGTACAGGAATTGAGTGATATGCGCCTGGCTCCACAGGTTGTTCGCCTCATCGACCATGTACGTAGCCAGCTTCCCTCGTGAAGGCCAGCTGTAGAATACCGGCGCGCCTTCAAATCCCAGGTCGTATGACATCTGAGCGGTTCGTCTGGCCGCATCCTTGAAAGTCACCTTGTATCCATGAAAGAATATAAACGCGTTTTTCCTGTCTGATTCAACAACTCGCGCAGATAACTCCTCGAAGAACGATTGTTTGTCCCGCAGAGACACCTTCAGCAGCACTATGTGTTTCTCGGGATTCTCCCTGAACTCAAACCGCCATATAGACGGTTTCTCGAGCTCACCCATTCTATGATCTCTTGGAATGCTGACTTCACAAGTGCCATAAGTCACATCAGCCCGTTCAACACCGTAGAATTCAGAGGGCTCAGATTCTCCTGACAGATTTCTATCAGTGGCGTAAAGAACCTTCACTACTGCAAATTCTGTCTCTTCCTCATCTGCTAATTCCATTTCCGGATCACGCTGTTTAGCACAACTACTGAATATTAAAAACAAAACAAAAAACCATTTCAGGATCCTCATACTATCCCCCTTTCCTCGATACACCGGTTGCTCATAGTAGATGCCCACGGGCATGCCCGTGGAACTTCGCCCTTCGGGTTATTAGAGCTACATCGCATGGATCAGCCTCCGGTGATTAACCATTCGATGGCGCAAATCTATCCTGCTCTTGCAGACTCGATCTGGTTTTATTTGTTAAATCGCCCTTTAGTCGACAAACCCGAGTCTACTACTGACAGGGAGGGTTGTCCAGAAATTAATCCTCACTATCCCCGCTCCACATTATTATGAAAACCCCTTCTAAGCCGCTAAAGCGTTGCTGTGACAGCATATTCGATTTCTTCTGTCAACGGCGAATCCCGGCACGGCAACTCCTTTACACGCCGCAACTTTTGTGATATAATATATTTTCATCAACTATCCTAAGGTATCAAGGGAAAGAGGCA
>CBDUUV010000022.1:0-27828 GCA_965370495.1 uncultured bacterium | reverse complement strand
GAGAGCATCTCGTTCGCAACGAGGGGGTCGGCGGTTCGAGTCCGCTCATCTCCACCATTTGTCCTTTTTGAGATCGTGCTAGGCGGGGAGGTAGCGGTGCCCTGTACTCGAAATCCGCTATAGCGGGGCTGAATTCCCGATCGAGGGAGTGTAGTTTCCGAGCGATCGACGGCGGGAAGTGGCATTGATGACCAGGCCCCCGCGCAACAAGGACCTGCAAACCCCGTCAGGACCGGAAGGTAGCAGCGGTACGCAGTCATTCTTGTGTGCCGTGGACAGCCTGATCGGAGTTAACCCTGTCGTAAGAGCCGGGGTTGCCTTTCAGAATCGGGTGCACGATCTCTGAAACCGTTGACAGGGGTGGTTCTCTGATGGCTTATCTTGTGCTTGCCAGAAAATGGCGTCCCAGGAAATTTACAGATGTGATCGGTCAGGAGCATGTCACACTGACTCTGCGTAAGGCTGTGGAGAAGGGCAGACTGGCTCATGCCTATCTTTTTTCGGGGCCGAGAGGGTGCGGAAAGACTTCGACGGCGAGATTGCTTGCCAAAGTCATCAACTGCGAAAATCGGCAGGGAAGCGAACCCTGTGACAAGTGTTCCTCGTGTACGTCTGTTAACGATGGCAGGCATCTCGATATGATAGAAATCGACGGTGCTTCGAACCGTGGTATAGATGAGATCAGGGATCTCAGGGAGAAGATCGGATATGCGCCCTCGCAGAGTTTATCCAAGATATATATTATAGACGAAGTCCATATGCTTACGCCCCAGGCGTTTAATGCTCTGCTCAAGACCCTCGAGGAACCCCCCTCGCATGTGTACCTGATATTTGCTACGACAGAACCGCATAAAGTTCCGGCCACTATCCTCTCGAGATGCCAGAGATTCAACTTCAAGAGACTGGAGATTCCTGAGCTTACGGGGCAGCTCGAGAGAATATGCAACGATGAAAAGATAGAGTTCGACCGGGAAGCACTGCTTCTCATTTCCCGTCGTGCCGACGGAAGTATGAGGGATGCTGAAAGCCTGCTTGATCAGTGCATAGCTGCTCTGGATGACAGGATAGACCTGGAGATCGTGCGCCGTGTGCTCGGGCTGGTTGATTCAAAGATAATAGCAGAACTACTCTCAACGATAAGCCGGAGAGACAGGAAAGGCGCGCTTGGGATCATCGATCAGGTCGTATCTTCGGGGCTGGATCTCGAGGAGTTCTTTCTTGCCTATCTCGAGGGAATCAGGAATCTGATAGTACTGAGTGTGGATAAAGATTCGCCTGAATGGCTCGATCTTACATCTGATGAGTTACTTGAACTTCGTGGAATCGCAGGGGTGTTTCGCACGGAGGACCTGTTATTCCTTTTCCGGTTGGCGGCGCAGGCTTTCAGGGAACTGAAGAATTCGAGCCAGCCCAGGTACTATCTTGAAGCCGCAGTCACGGAAGCTGCTTCGTGGGAATCCTCGGTAGAAATATCTGAACTGATCAGGAGGATCGATGAAGGTGGTACAGGGAACGCAGGGAGTACCCGGCGGGGTGGAGGAGCGGCACGGGCAGTTGCAGACGGATCTACAGAGATATCTGGTGCCGGTACTGGAATAGCCAGCCCGTCCGGTGGGAAAACCGGTGGAAACGCCTCGATAGCTCCGAAGGGTGATCTCGGCGCCACAGGTATCAACGAAACTTTTCGCTTAAGCTCTGTGAAGCCTGCTCCAGAAGACCAGCCATCTTCCAAGAAGGCTTCGGCGGCGATTGACCATTCAATGCAGACAGGTATTTCGCATGATGATCCCGCACTGTCCCAACTGGGTGGGAAGAATCAATGGGAAAGATTTCTTGCACAGGTGAGGGAATCAAAACTGACACTGGGTATCTGGCTTATGTCGGCGAGGGTAGAAGCGGTTGATGGTGACAGACTGCTGCTGGCTTTCAGCTCTCAGAACAGGTTTGCCTGTGAAATGGTGCGTGAAGCAAAGAATAAGCGTTATATCGAAACACACCTTGAAAGGTTCTATGGCAGAAAATTTGTCGTCGAGGCGGGTGAATCGGCCGATGTCATACCTGTAATTTCAGAAGCTGAGGAAAAAACAGAGAAAAAGGCTCCGATAACCGGGCCAGACGATAAACTTTTACAGAAACTTCTGGATGACACACCCATGGTCAGGAAAATCATGGAAGAATTCGATGGTGAGATATACAAGGAATAGCAGAAGGAGCAGGGAATGAAGGATATCGGAAAACTTCTCAAACAGGCGCAGCAGGTACAGGCCAGGATGGCTGAAATGCAGGCAAAACTGGCTGAACAGACTGTAGAGTCTTCTGCAGGTGGAGGGATGGTCAAGGTGGTCATGAACGGGCAGCACCAGGTTGTCTCAATGAAGATAGACCCCGAAGTCGTCGATTCTTCCGATGTAGAGATGCTCGAGGACCTTGTTATTGCAGCTGTTAATGAAGCAAAAACACAGGTTGACGAGATGGTGAGCAACGAGATGAGCTCGCTTACAGGTGGTATGCCGCTTCCAGGGTTATTCTGATTTTCGGTAATACTGTGCAGAATCCAGTGTTTTTGTATTTTCCTGCTACATGAAGGTTTAAGGCAAGGTTCTTGCTTCACACAGGGAGAAAGTGATGAATTACGGGCTTCCACTGCTTCAGGCTCTAGTGGATCATTTCAGAAAGTTGCCGGGAGTAGGTGAGAAAACGGCTCGCAGACTTGCATTTGCAGTTCTTGATATGGAAGACGGGGAGGTCAGGGGTTTTGCCGAAACACTCCAGCAAGTCAAAGACAAGATCGGATTTTGCAACAGATGCGGAAGTCTCACGGAAGGTGAAATCTGCAGTATCTGCTGCGACAAGTCAAGGGCCGAAGGCGTGTTATGCATCGTTGAACGGCCGGCCGACGTTTACATTCTTGAAGGATCCGGACAGTATCGGGGCCGCTACCATGTTTTACACGGAGTTCTTTCACCGCTTGATGGAATCGGACCCGAAGAGTTGAATCTTTCGGAACTGAAGGAAAGAGTCGAAAAAGAAGGAATCATGGAACTGATCATAGCAACAAATCCCAGTATCGAAGGTGATACGACATCATTGTATATCTCGAGAATGTTCAGGGATCAGGATGTCAAGGTCACGAGACTTATGAGAGGTATTCCTCTCGGAAGTACATTGGAATTTGTTGACAAGGGGACTATTTCAAAAGCTCTGGAAGGAAGGGAACCGATTTAACAGGGTACAGATCGATTTCAAGTGAGGGAAAGCGAGAATAGCGATGGTCAGAACAAACTGGAAGGTATTCGAAGAGGATTACTATGCAATCAATACTACCATCCAGGAGCTGTTGAAAAATTCGAATGCCACAAGTGTGATATTGCTGGACAAGACCGGGCAATTGATTGCCAGCGTCGGGGAAGAGCCCCAGTTCGATATGTATAGTTTTGCCTCGCTCTGTGCAGCTGATTTCGAGGCCAATGCCCAGTTGGCAAAGCTGATCGGCGAAAAGGACTTTTCGACCCTGTATCATCAGGGAAGCAATGAAAGCATGTATCTTTCCCGTGTCGAACAGGATATCATCCTTGTCATACTTTTCGACAAGAAAACGACTCTTGGCCTGGTGCGTCTGAGGACAAAGAAAGCAGTCGATAATCTGACTACCGTCATTCTCCATCTTTACGACAAGCTCGAATATGAGAATGAAGAATACTCGTCGGATTTCGATGAAGAATTTACAGCAGGAGCTGAACTCGAGATAGATAGCCTGTTCTCGGATTAAGGGGATAAAGAATTGTCTCTAATCAATTATTCGTCGAGGGAAATCAATATCAAGATAGTCTACTATGGTCCCGGGTTGTGTGGTAAGACGACCAATATCCAATACATATACGAGAAGGTTTCTCCTGACACCAAGGGTAAGCTTATAACTCTTGCGACCGAGATGGACAGGACTCTTTTCTTTGATTTTCTTCCTCTCGAACTGGGTACTGTAAAAGGGTTCAAGACCCGTTTTCACCTCTATACTGTTCCCGGCCAGGTGTACTATGATGCCAGCAGGAAACTTATACTCAGGGGGGTCGACGGTGTAGTATTTGTGGCGGACTCGCAGAGAAGCAGGTACGATGCAAATATTGAAAGCCTCTATAATCTCCACGAGAACCTTGCAGAGTACAGTATCAAGCTTGATGATGTACCATATGCCATCCAGTATAACAAGAGGGACCTGCCCGACGCGATCCAGGTCCCTGTCCTTGAGGAAGAACTCAATCCGAAACATTATCCTGCATTTGAGGCCGTAGCTGTAAACGGGCCTGGCGTATTTGATACTCTCAAGTCTGTGGCAAAACGCGTCCTTCACAATCTTTCATGATCGATCTTTTCCCGGGCTGAAAATTATATCACTTGTAAGGCTAAAACAATACGGTTAATCTATCTGGAGAATGCCGGCTGGTCCGTAATGCTCCGGTTGCTGACAGGATATATATATCAGGAGAGGCAATGAAAAAGTTTTTCGTTACATTATTCGGATCCTTTTTCTACACGGGATTTTTCCCCTTTGCTTCTGCTACATTTGCCTGTGCTGTGTGGATTGGTGTATGGTTGTTTGTGCCAGGTGCGCATTATCTTACACATCCGGTTGTTGTTATCGTCTTAATTCCGATCTCAATATATCTTGCAGGCGTAATGGAAAAATACTATGGGCATGATGCTTCGGCTATTGTAATCGATGAATTTCTGGGTATGCAGATAACACTTTTGATGATCCAGCCGTCATGGCGTGCTGGTCTTGCCGCCTTCATTTTTTTTAGAGTATTCGATATCTGGAAACCTTTTCCAGCTGGAAGGGCTGAAAAGTTGAAAGATGGCTTTGGAGTAGTCGCTGATGATGCTGTGGCCGGACTTTATTCCTTTGCCGCGCTCCGTATCCTCATGCTGTTCATAGATCTTGGCTGAGACCATTTTTTTCAGCACCGCCTGTCGATTTGAAAGGCCTCCACGTATGAGAATAGAGATAATAACTATAGGGGACGAAGTGCTTCGTGACGAGACTTGTGAGAATAATGCATCGTACCTGTCTCGCGAGCTCGCCAGCGCCGGCCTCGAGCTTTCAAGGATAGCCGTTCTGCCGGATGATCAGGGTATCATCGCAGAAGAATTGCAACTGGCGATCGAGCGGAGCAATGTTGTGATAGTTACCGGTGGACTGGGCCCGACGGTTGATGATGTTACCCGGCAGGCGGCTATCGAAGCTCTTGGTGGAGAGGTGGAAATACGGGAGGATGTTGTTGAAGAGATCACTGTACGTTTCGACAGTCTCGGACTCGATATGCCCCATGGATACAAAGATCTTGCAAGAGTGCCTTCTGGAGCCAGGATTCTGAAAAATGATGTAGGCGCGGCTCCGGGTCTTGCCGTCAAATCCGGGGAATGCGAGTTGTTCCTGCTGCCGGGAGTGCCCGCAGAGATGCATTCGATATTCCAGGTTTCCGTCCTGCCGGCTCTTTCGGTGTTTGGACTGGAGAAAAAGTTTGTAATAGATGTGTTCGGAATGATGGAAACTTCCGTTGAGGACAAGATATCGGAAATTATTGACGATGAGATGATTAAAGAAATCTCGATAATAGCCGGACCAACCGGAATCAGGTTGTACCTCCCGAAAAGATTTTTCGTGGGTGATGGTCGCGGTTTGACGCGTGATAATGTTCATGTTGATGAGCCGGGCATACTGCCGGGAAATGTGTCCATTGACAGACTCGGCACACCCTCGGAACCTGGCGCCGATAACATGATTAATAGGTTGCGTGAAGCACTTGGAAGTTATATTTTTTCGTTCACATCTGAAAAGATGGAAAAGGTTGTACTCGATCTTCTCAGAGAGAGCGGATCGACACTCTCGGTGGCGGAATCAGTGACCGGCGGCCTGCTGGCATCAACGCTGGTATCGGTACCGGGAGCCAGCGATTCTTTCATGGAAGGATTTGTTACATACAGCAATGAATCGAAGGTAAACAGGCTCGGTGTGAATGCCGGGCTCATAGAGGAATATGGTGCCGTCAGCAGAGAAACCTGTATCGCGATGGTGCGCGGTGTAAGGAAAAAGGCCGGGACGGACATAGGCCTGTCCACTACAGGCATAGCGGGGCCGGGTGGAGCTACCGGACAGAAAGCCGTTGGTCTCTGTTATATAGGACTTGCGACACAGGATGTCATTTATTGCAGGAAGATGCAGTTTCCCGGTGACAGGTATATGGTAAGGCTCAGGACTGTGTACGTAGCGCTTGATATGTTGAGGTTGATGCTGACGGGTAATATGGAAAGATTACGGGCATATATTGTAAAAAAAGAAGGGTAAAGGCTAGTGATAGCAGCAATTACAGGTCTGATACAATCGGGCAAAAGCACTCTTTTCTCGTCGATCAGCGGTCAGGAACCGACTGCACCGGGGCACACAGGAAAAGTAGGGGCAATCATCACTGTTCCTGAAGGCAGGTTCGAATGGCTGACAAAATATTATAAGCCCAGAAAAGTGACGTATGCCAATATCGATTGTTACGATATTCCAGGCCTGGATTTCAGTGACGAGAAAGGGCGCTCTATGGCGCGGAAAATATTCACAAGGGTCCGGCTGGCAGATATAGTGGTCATGGTCGTGGGGGCTTTTGATTCCGGTGAGGATGTTGATGTTGAGACGAAAGTGCGCAATGACCTGAATACCCTTCAGACAGAATTTCTCCTGGCCGATCTGGAAATGGTTCATGGCCGGGTTGAACGGCTTGAAAAAGACGTGCTCAAGCCGACCAGCTTCCAGGACCAGAAAAAAGAAGAACTTCAGGTGTGGCTCAAGCTTATGGAAACACTGGAGGCGGAGAAGCCGGTGTCCGGGATTGAGCTTTCCCCGGCAGAGATAGATATAATCAAACCGCTGGGGCTCTTGACGATGAAGCCGATGGTGGTGGTGATCAATACGGATGAGGGCGACCCTGCGCGTGAAATAGGTCTTGCGGGAATAATTGATGAATCGGTACCTGTGATCTCTGTGTGTTCGAAGTTGGAACAGGAGCTGTCGCTTCTCGATGAGATGAGCAGAGTGGAGTTCATGAAGGAACTTGGAATCATTGAAAGTGCCGCTTCAAAGTTTGTCGGCAGTGTGTATGATGCAATGGGACTTATAAGTTTTCTTACTGTTGGAGAAGACGAGGTCAGGGCATGGCCGATCAGCCGGGGGACGATCGCTCGTGATGCAGCAGGTAAGGTTCACAGTGATATCAAAAGAGGGTTTATCAGAGCAGAGACAATGGCTTATGATGAACTTCGCGAGTTTGGGTCCGAGAAAGCGCTGAGGGCTGCTGGCAGGATTCGCCTTGAAGGCAGGAAATATGTCGTTCAGGACGGTGACATCATGTCGTACCGTTTCAGCGTTTGACCAGCTCATTTCCGACATAATATCCGAAAGCAGATTCTCGGAGAGGTATATGATGAGACTCTTTTTCGCAGTACCTGTTTCACAGGAAGTCCGAAACACGGTAGCCGGAACTATTCGCCGCTCACTTGTTTCTGATGCGCCGTGGCGGTGGATACACCCGGACAATTATCATATTACCCTAAAATTTCTAGGTGATACTGCAAGGGACCTTGTCAAGCCTCTTGAGCAGGCTGCTGCCCGCGCTGCCGGCCGGGCCCGGCCTTTCAATATGTTTTTCGACAGTTTTGGAGGATTTCCGGAGCTTCGCAAACCTCGTGTGCTCTTCTATGATATTGCCGGTGGAGCAGCTGAGCTTTCCACATTGGCCGGCCTGATCGATTCAGAAGTGGAGCTCCTGGGTTTCGAGAAGGAAAAAAGGCCTTTTCGAGCCCACCTGACTCTTGCCAGAGTCAGAAAACAGATCGATGCTTCCATGGGTAAAAGACTCGAGACGGTTTCTTCGCTGCCTGAGAATACCAGCCAGGAAGTTACTCGTTTTGTCCTGATGCGCAGCCATCTCGCTCGTTCGGGCGCGACATACGAGGAAATAGCAGAGTTTTTTCTTGGATGAACAAAAATGGGGATTGTTCTCAACAGGGGCTGAAATGGATGTTCTCGGCACGATCGTGAGATTTATGGATCGGAATCTGAAACAGAATGGGGCAAGTTGATTGTGATATGATATAGTATGCGGTGCTGAAAGCGCTTGCGGACGGGACAGTAAAAGACTGGCTGGTTGCTGCGTTGATGTTTCCTGTACCTGTAAAAGAAAGGAAACCTCCCGGTTCATACCCTGGGGACTACAGCAGGCTCAGAAGATAAATATGACACTCACTACGCATTGAATTTTATTGAATTAATAGTCACTAATATGCTATAAAGACGCATTAACGATTGTTGGGTGGGTGGGGAAGTAGATAAATTAACAGGAGTTGTTTAACCGGGGGATGAAGTGGGAGGTCGGAATTGAGGAAGACAAAACAAAAGCCTGAACCAAAATTAATACAGAGATTAAAGCCTGTAAAACCTGGTGACAAAGACAAGGCTATCGAGCTTGCAGTCGATCAGATCGAAAAGCAGTTTGGGCAGGGTGCGATCATGCGGCTTGGTGAGGAAGGCGCGCACACCAAGATTGCAGCTATTCCAACCGGAAGTCTCGCGCTCGATATTGCCCTGGGAATCGGTGGAGTGCCCAGAGGAAGGGTCATGGAAATCTATGGTCCGGAAGGATCGGGTAAGACTACACTGGCATGCTCGATCATTGCCAATGCGCAGCGCATGGGTGGCGTAGCCGCATTTATCGACGCGGAGCACGCGCTCGATATCAGCTATACGCGCAAGATAGGTGTCGATGTTGACAATCTGCTGATTTCTCAACCCGATACCGGTGAACAGGCACTCGAGATCGCGGAAGTCCTGATCCGCAGCAATGCACTGGATGTTGTAGTGATCGATTCGGTAGCTGCCCTTGTTCCGGCAGCGGAGATCGAGGGCCGGATGGGTGATATACATGTTGGCCTCCAGGCGAGGTTGATGTCGCAGGCTCTCAGGAAGATCTCAGGCGCGGTCGCCAAATCAAATACCTGTATGATATTTACAAATCAGATAAGGATGAAAATCGGTGTATTGTTCGGTAATCCTGAAACTACTCCGGGTGGGAACGCGCTGAAATTCTATGCCACAGTGAGGATGGATATCAGGAGGATCGGTCAGATCAAAGACCGGGATACTGTGATCGGGAACAACACGAGAGTTAAAGTAGTTAAGAACAAGGTTGCTGCCCCGTTCAGGCAGGCTGAATTCGAGATATTATTCGGTGAGGGTATCAGTTACGAAGGAGACCTTATCGAACTTGGTGTTGCCTCGGAAATAATCAAAAAAATGGGTAGCTGGTATTCCTTCGGTGAGACTAGACTTGGACAGGGAAAAGACAACACACGGATCTTTATCAAGGAAAACTCCGATATCCGTAGTGAAATAGAGAAGAATGTGTGGGCTCACTACGGGATCAAACAACCCGCCTATCAGGCTGTAACCGGGGACTCTGGAACCCGGGAATGATCAGGCTGGAACCGAAGAAGTGGTAAGAGCTAATAGACAGTCCGAAGAGGTCATGGAAGTCCGCCGAAAAGCCGGCAGGCTCAGGAGAATAACTACATCCGCCGAGCGCAGCTACCTGATCCTCGATGAGCCAGGGAACGCCAGGTATCTCGAATGCGGTGCTGTTCTGAAAATCGGCGATCTCGAGGAGCTCGAAGGGCCCCTTGCCCAGGCGGCCGGATTGATATTCGCATATAACCTTCTTTCGAGGCGTGACCGAAGCGAGGCCGAAATACGAAACGCACTGGCGAAGGAAGGGATAGAAAACAAGGAAGTAATCGATTATATTGTTGGGGCTTTGCGGCGGCAGGGATATGTTAACGACCGGCGGCTCGCTTCGGGATTTGTCGATTACAGAAAAAAGTGCAGACCCGCGGGGCCGGGCCTTATCAGGAGAAAATTGAAGGATGCGGGGATCGATGATGAGATAATAGAGTCGGAGATCGCCAGGAATTTCACCGATGGCGATGAAAAGGACATGGCTCTGGCATTGGCGAAAACGAGGTTTTCCGGGATGAAGGGGCTAAGCAGGGAATCAAAAGTGCGCAGAATAAACGGTTTTCTGGCCCGAAGAGGGTTTTCCCGTACTGTTGTAAATGATATCTGTGCAGGAATATTGAGGGGAGAGATCTCCGGAGAAGATACATGAACAGGAAGATCAGAACAGCACATGAGATAAGAAGGGCATACGTGGAGTTTTTCATTGCCCGGGGGCATACCGAAGTGCCGAGTGCGCCTCTTGTTCCGAAGGGAGACCCGACGCTTCTCTTTACCTCGGCGGGGATGGTACAGTTCAAGGATTTCTACCTCCAGCCGGACAACCTTCCCTATACAAGAGCGGTAAGTGTACAGAAATGCCTTCGCGCGGGTGACCTGGAGAGCGTGGGCAAAACGCTGCGCCATCACACTTTCTTCGAGATGCTCGGGAATTTCAGCTTTGGTGATTACTTCAAGGAAGAGGCAATCACCTGGGCGTGGGAGTTTGTCATCGATGTTCTTCAGCTCCCGAAAAACAAACTTTATGTAAGTATCTATGACGATGATGATGATGCTTTTGCCATCTGGAACGAGCAGGCGGGTGTTCCTGCGGAAAAGATAACGAGGCTTGGAAAAAAAGATAACTTCTGGGGGCCTGTCGGGAAGACAGGTGTCTGCGGGCCATGTTCGGAGATATATTACGATGCTGGTATAGAGAGGGGATGCGGCAGCCCTGATTGTGCTCCCGGTTGTGATTGCGACCGGTACATCGAGTTCTGGAATCTTGTGTTCCCGCAGTTTTTTCTCGAGGAAAACGGCACGTACCGAACCCTCGAAAAACCAGGTATTGATACAGGCGCGGGACTTGAACGTATTGCGATGATCATGCAGGGTGTGGAGGACAATTTTCATACGAATGTTTTTGCCCCGCTTATTGAAGCTGTTGTCAACAGGTTGCCGGAAGGGACAGAGCTGAGCTGGAGTGATCATCTGGATATCAATATGATAGCTGATCATATACGGGCACTGACATTTACAATATCGGAAGGAATATACCCTTCGAATGAAGGGCGCGGCTATTTGCTTCGCAGGTTACTGAGACGCGCATTGACGAGGCTGCACCTCTTTGGTGTAAACGAGCCGTTCATGAGCGGCCTGGTTGGGATCGTCACCGAGGTGATGAGAGACAACTATCCGGAACTTGCAGAAAGACAGTTAGAGATCGAAAATATGGTCAGGTCCGAAGAAGAGAATTTTTTCAGGACACTTGAAGATGGGAGAGGGCGTTTCGCCTCTATCATTAATGAATTAAGGGATGAAGGCAACGTAAGGATAGATGGGGAAAAGGCATTCCTTCTCTATGACACCTATGGATTTCCCCTGGAACTTACAGTCGCGCTTGCCGGTACTGAAGGGATGGTGGTCGATGAGGCCGGTTTCGAAGCGGCGATGGAAAAGCAGCGGCGAAGAGCCCAGGAAAACAGCAGCTTTTCGGCCGGAGAAGCCGGGGCCGTCACCATGATTCCTGTATCTGATGGAGAAAGTTCCGAATTTTCAGGGCACGAGAGTATAGAGGATGAAGTGGAGGTCCGTAGTTATCGTTGTCTTGAAAAGACTTGCAGGAAGGATATCGAATGGTCCAGGCCGGGGCCGAAAGCGTGGGAGATAATTTTCAACAGGACTCCTTTTTACGCGACCTCGGGTGGGCAGATGGCTGACACAGGATCGATAGAGATCGCCGGAGAGATATTTATTGTACGAGATGTATTCAAAAGGGGTGGTGAGAGCGTGCACCTCATGGAATCAGAGAGTGAGGCTGCAGATCTGGAAAAGATTCTGAAGAAAAACAGGAGAGCATCCCTTCGTGTCGATGCTTCGTGGCGCAGCCGCACTGCCGGCAATCATACGGCGACTCACCTTCTGCATGCCGCATTGAGAGAGGTCGTTGGCAAACATGTAACCCAGGCGGGGTCGAGTGTCGATGGAGACAGGTTGAGATTCGATTTCAACCATTTCCAGGCGGTGACCCCTGAAGAAAAGCATTGGATAGAAGAGAAGGTGAATAGCTGGATACGTGATGCTCTCCCGGTGAAGACCGATTTGATGGACTACCATGAGGCGCTGAAGACAGGTGCCATGGCTCTTTTCGATGAGAAGTACGGAGCGAAGGTCCGCGTCGTCCGTACAGGCGAAATATCTACTGAATTTTGCGGTGGCACACACCTGGACCACACCGGAAGGATAGGGTTGTTTCTGATCGTGTCCGAGAGCAGTGTTGCTGCCGGAGTCAGAAGGATAGAAGCATTGACCGGTAGTGCCGCTCTTGGGTTTATGTATGAAGCGTTCGACAGGGTGGAGGAAGCGGCAGATCTTTTGAGAGTGTCGCCCGCGGAGACAACATCAAGGATTTCGTCGATTCTTTCCGAGATTGATGGAATAAAGAAAGACCTGAAGAGATATCAACGCGGTGAAGCCGGGAATGAACTTGACAGGATAATCGAATCGGCCGTCGAAGTCGAGGGTATCCGTATCGCTTCAGGCAGGATTTCGGTCAGGGATTCGGGTGGGCTGAGGAACCAGGCCGACTTGTTTCGCGGCAGGGTGTCTTCTGGTATCGCGGTACTTTCCATGCCGTTGAAAGGGAAGATGCAGTTTGTTATCACGGTGACGGATGATCTGCTCGAAAGAGGAGTCAGAGCCGACAGGCTGGTCAGGGAACTGGGTGAGATAGCCGGCGGTGGTGGTGGAGGCAGAAAACATCTTGCGCAGCTGGGTACGAAGGATCTCGAAAGCGAGGGAAGAGTGTTTGATGCGTTGCCTGGGATCATCAGGCGGCTGATTTCGGAATAAGGAAAAAATCATGTATGATTCAAAAAGATATGTTGTTCTGCTGCTGATCCTGATCCTGGCCCTGGCGGTAATGGATGTTGAAGCCCGGGTAGATGAGAAGAAGCTGATCGGACAGGTTTCCGGAAGCACGAATTATGAAGTGGATACAGGGTATGGTACAATACATCAATCGTTTTATTCCGACCAGGATCTTTTATTGCTTGAAAAAGCGGTAGATCCTGATGAGTATATCCTGGGTCCTAACGATAAGCTCATGGTCAGTCTTGTAGGGCCGGAACCGAGAACGTTCCAGATAGCGGTCCTTCCGGAGGGGTTTGTATTTATTCCAGGGATGGGTGAAATAAAAGCAGATGGCCTGACGCTAACCGAGTTTCGCTCAGAGTTGTCAAAAGAAGTAGAAAAGTATTTTCGCAATATCAGGGTGTTCTGTTATCTCTATCAACCAAGGGCGTTCCGTGTATTTGTGACAGGGGAAGTAGCCAGGCCGGGAGCGGTCGAAGTTTCTGCAGTGCAGAGGGTTTCAGATGCCATAGATGCTGTGGGAAGCATCGAATCTTCAGGAACGAACAGGCAGGTTCTTCTCGAAAGAGATGGCAAGGTAATAAAGGTTGATATCCTCAGATTTGTTTTGAAAGGTGATTTTTCGGCTAATCCGTTCCTGTCGAATGGTGACAGGATACATGTGCCGGTTGCGGGTGAACATGCGATTATTCGCGGTAGTGTTAAAAAGGCCATGGTGTATGAAGTGATTCACGGAGAGACGGTTGCCGATCTTATAGATCTGGCAGGCGGTTTTTCCAGTGAAGCTTTGAGGGATACACTACTTTTGAGCAGGGTGATGGATGACGGGACGGTTTCGACCATAGCTGTTTCGGAGTCCGATTTCGAAAAGACGCTGCTCCGTGACCGGGATGAAATCAATGTGATGGACGGAATGACGGGCAGTAGCCGCGTCTATGTTTTTGGAGCTACGTCGAAAACGGGGCGTTATTACATAACTGATGGGGAGGAGTTAACGGAATTGCTTGGCAGGATCGGAAGCTTCGATCCCTACGCGGCTCTGGGCGCAGCTTCCATCGAAAGAGCTGACGGTGAGATTATAAGGCTCGACTTGGGGGATTACATCTCCTCGACATCTCAGCGCGAGATGGAACTGAAGGACGGTGATATGCTTCACATTCCCCGGATAAGTACGACAGTGGCTGTAGGTGGACAGGTACAGTTGCCGGGCAGATTCAATTACGAGGGGGACTGGACGGTTGCCCAGTATGTCGGCCTGGCCGGTGGACCGACTGAAGATGGCAGCATTAACCGTGTGGTTATCTTTTCCGTGGATGGCCGTTCGAGAAAGGGTGACAGGAATACGCATCCGAACAGGGGTGATGTAATTATAGTCAAAAGATCCAAGACGAATATATTCGGTGGATTCTTCAAACTGTTAGTCAGTGTAGGAACAGTAGTCATATCGGTGATCATACTGACTGGTGGTTAAGATGGTAGATAAATATGAATGACAGTCATCTGAAACAGGTGATCTCGGAACTGGACAGTCTCAGACAAATACTGGAAGATTTTCCGGGTGAAGAAAAGGAAACGATAGTAAGCATGGCTCGGATCATGTCCGGGGCTATCAGCAAGGGAAAAGTAGTATTTACAGCAGGCAACGGCGGCAGTGCCGCCGATGCCATGCATATCGCGGGAGAACTGGTAGGCAGGTTCAGGCGCAAAAAGATCAAGGGGTACAAATCGTTTGCTTTGACAGTCAACTCTTCCGTGGTTACTGCGCTGGCAAATGATTATTCCTATGATGAAGTGTTTTCCCGGCAGCTCGAGAGTATAGGCAGTGATGGAGATGTCCTCCTCGTGCTTTCAACAAGCGGCAATTCTCCCAACGTTATTAAGGCAGTCGAGATGGCCAGTGAACTTGGCATGATTTCGCTGGCCTTTACAGGTGGAAACGGTGGGCTGTTGGCGGATCTGGCCGATAGAGTTTTCAAGGTTCCGCATGATGATTTTGCCCGTATCCAGGAAGTGCATATGATCGCAGGGCATATCCTGTGCGGTATTGTTGAAGAGATGCTGGCTAACAGGGAGTAATTGGTGTTTTCGATGTAATGGACACCAGAATTGACACCCGGCAGGTGTGTATGACGGGATGCTGTTATGGATAAGATATGGTATATCCTCGTTTCGATGCGGCCCAAACAGTGGACGAAGAATCTCGTCCTTTTTGCCGGTGTCGTTTTTTCGAAAAGGTTTCTGGAACCGTCTCTCGTATGGAAAAGTTTTCTTGGTTTTCTATTTTTCTGTGTTTTGTCAGGCGCGATTTACATAATAAATGACTTGTTCGACAGGGTCAGGGATCAGGGACATCCTTCGAAAAAATTGAGGCCGATCGCATCCGGAGCCCTGGATGCAACCACCGCGGGCATATTCGGTGCAGGCCTTCCGGCAGTTTTCGTTCCGCTCTCCTGGGTGCTGGGTAAGGAATTCTTTTTTCTGACTCTGGCGTTTTTTATTGTAAACGTGGCATATTCGACCTTCCTGAGGCACGTTGTAATTCTCGATGTCATAGCGATAAGTTTCAGTTTCCTGATAAGGGCAGGGGCTGGAGTGGTAGTTCTGCATACGATCGTTCCGGACGTGGAATTCTCTCCGTGGTTGTGGATATGCACGTTGTTTCTGTCCCTTTTCCTTGCGATATGTAAGCGTCGCAACGAGTTTTCCAATCTTGAGAGCGCGGAAGAGCACAGACAATCATTGAAAGAGTACTCGGAACAACTTCTTGATCAGCTTGTAGGGCTATCGGCGACAGCCGCAGTGATCTCATATTCCATCTATACAGTCTGGCCCTCGACCGTTGAGAAATTCGGTACACATGACCTCGTATATACGATCCCGTTCGTGATTTTCGGAATAATGCGGTACCTGTTTCTGGTATACAGCAGGAACGAAGGAGGAGACCCGTCAGGTGTCCTGCTGACCGAGAAGGCAATAATAATAGACGTGTTTCTCTGGTTTGTTGCAACAATATTTATAATAACAAGGGCTTGAACCATTACAGGCGAGTGGTTTTCCGGGGCATCCAGTGGAGGTTGACAGAATGACATCGAAAGTTGCGGTTTTACTAACGACTCCTGAAACAATCATAAATGATTATCATCATGTTATGGAGATGGCAGACGCGGGAAAATTCCTTACTGCCGAAAGAGATCTTCTTCTGAAACTCAATCTTTCCTGGACGAAATACTATCCGGCCTGCTCAAGTCAGCCCTGGCAAGTGGATGGTGTAATAAGCGATTTGCTGCAGAGAGGGTACAGCAAGGATCAGCTCCTTCCGATCGAGAACAAGACCGTGGTAACAAATCCGCGCAAGGGGGCTGTCAATAATCTTTGGATGCCGATTATCGAAAGATACGGGCTTCCTTTCATACCTCTGACTGAGGTCGAGTGGAACACATTCAATTTTAAATCCGATTTGATGAAACTGGGTGAGATCTTCCCTGAAGGGATCGTTATACCGAAGATGTTCGAGGGGAAGGATATCATCCACCTGCCAACCGTCAAGACTCATGGACACTCTACCACGACCGGGGCTATAAAGAATTCATTCGGCGGGCTTCTCAAGGAAGTCAGGCATTACGCGCACAAGTACATGCATGAAGTCCTGGTCGATCTGCTGACGATGCAGCAGGAACTTCACCCCAACATTTTTGCCGTTATGGATGGGACCGTGTGTGGTGATGGGGCCGGGCCGAGGACGATGGATCTCCATGAAGGAAACCTGATACTGGCCAGTGCGGATTCGGTCGCTATCGATGCTGTAGCTGCGAAGATAATGGGATTCGATCCGATGTCGATCGATTACATTCGCTGGGCGACAGAAAGAGGTCTGGGTGAGGGCCGGGTGGAAAAACTCGATATTGCCGGTGAGGATATTGGTGAACTCAATTTCCATTTCAGGACGAAGAAGAGTTTAGTGATCTGGGGCGATCAGATGCTCAGAAAGGGAAAACTGCAGTTTCTGGAAAAGATCGCGTTGCATTCCCCGCTGGTAGTCTGGGCGCCGCTGGCAAGCAATATATACCACGACTTGTTGTGGTATCCTACCGTAGGCCGAAACAGGATAAGACAGTTTAAAAATACCAAATGGGGGGATCTCTGGGAGACTTATCGCTGATTTTCCCGGTA
Source organism: uncultured bacterium (assembly GCA_965370495.1). Classification (GTDB taxonomy): domain Bacteria; phylum Krumholzibacteriota; class Krumholzibacteriia; order Krumholzibacteriales; family Krumholzibacteriaceae; genus Krumholzibacterium. The sequence goes on along the minus strand of CBDUUV010000022.1, from coordinate 10,757 downwards.
CAGGCAGTTCCACTGGCAGCACAATCGGTGTGATGACCGGGAGGTTCACGCATGCTGGCTGAAGATAGAGTTTCAGTGCGTTGTGCGGCAAAGATTAATCTATATCTCGAAGTAACAGGCAAAAGGCCGGATGGGTACCATGATATTGTGACCTTTTTTCAGCCTGTGTCTCTGTACGATATCTTGAGATTCGCCAGGGGGACAAACGGCATCGAGTTGACCGGGAATGATCCGGAAATAGCATGGAACGAGACCAATCTGTGCTGGAAAGCGGCCGAAGCGATATTTCTCAGGGCGGGATACAGTGGCGGTGTCAGGATAGAAGTCCAAAAAGACATACCCGCGGGAGCTGGAATGGGTGGAGGCAGTAGCGACGCCGCCGCTGTGCTTTTTGCGCTTAACAGGCTCTTTGGTTTCGGGTTTGATACAAGTGATCTTATGGAGATTGGCCTCAGTATAGGTTCCGATGTGCCGTTTTTTATTTATGGGAAACCGGCTGTAGGCAGGGGGCGGGGTGAGATCCTGGAAGGAGTTCCCGGATTGTCAGGGGGCTGGATCGTTATCGTAAAACCGGATGTATCGATCTCTACTTTATGGGCTTATGAAAATCTTAAAATAATGTTGACAAAAAAAGAAGGGAAAGCTAAACTGAATTGGCTACTGGAGGGATTGAGGAATTTTCGGAGTGCGAGGTTCGAGACTTTTAACAGTTTTGAAGACCTTGTCAAACCACGATATCCGGAAATCGGAGAAGTGCTGGAGATTCTGAGGCATGAGGGAGCGATCCTGAGTTCTATGAGTGGGAGTGGGTCTGCGTGCTTCGGGTTGTTCGGCAGGGAGGATAGAGCTGGAGAGGTGAAGGATCTTTTGCTGAAAAAAGGTTTTTTTGCCAAGATCACACGACCGGTGGATCAGACATTAGGGTTATTCCAGTGGAAGTAGAAAAGAAGTTCAGGGGGGCCACATGGATATCACTGAGATAAGGGTATCATTGCGTGACGACAATAAATTGAAAGCCTTTGCCAGTATTACCCTGGATAACTGCTTTGTGATCAGGGGCCTCAAGATCATTGAAGGGGCAAAAGGAGTGTTTGTCGCCATGCCGAGCCGGAAACGTCCTGATGGAACGTATCAGGATGTTGCTCATCCTATAAACAATCAGACGAGAGACTGGATGGAGGCTCAGATTGTTGAAGCGTACGAACGGGAAGTTGATAGAGTTCAGGCTGAGGCTGGACTGGAGGTCCTCGACCAATAGATTTTGAAGAATATAGTGCGGAGTTTTGGGGCGTCGTCAAGTGGCAAGACACAGGATTTTGGTTCCTGCACCGGAGGTTCGAATCCTCCCGCCCCAGCCAAATGAAGATCGGTGGCCTGCATTGGTCATTTTTTTTTCGGAGGAAATTGTGATATGACAGATTTGATAACCCTTATTTCAGGTAATGCTCACCTTGAATTGGCCAGAAAGATCGCGAAATACGTCGGGACAGATCTTTGTGATGTTGAGATCGGTAGATTCTCTGATGGAGAAATCAAGGTCAATATCAATGAGAATATCAGGGGCAAGGATGTATTTATCGTTCAGCCGACTCCTCCCCCTGCTGAAAATCTGCTGGAACTTCTTATCCTGGTCGATGCCTGTTACAGGGCCTCGGCAAGCCGGATCACAACTGTAATCCCCTATTACGGGTATGCCAGGCAGGACCGTAAAGACCAGCCGCGCGTACCGATTACGGCCAAGCTGATTGCCAATCTCATAGAGACGGCTGGAACAAACAGGGTTCTTGCTCTTGAACTCCACGCGGCACAGATCCAGGGATTTTTTGATGTTCAGGTCGATAATCTTTTTGCGTCTCCTGTTCTTCTTGAATATATTAGGGAGAAAAATTTTAACAACCTCACTATCGTATCCCCGGATGTGGGGGGGATAAAGATGGGAAGGGCGTTCGCGAAGCGTCTTGACGCCAACCTTGCGATTGTGGACAAACGCAGGACGAAGGCTGATTCTTCGGAAGTCATGAATATTATAGGTGAGGTTGCCGGCAGTGATATTATTATTCTGGATGATATAATAAGCACTGCAGGGACGATAGTGAAAGCTGCCGAGGCTCTGAAGCAGGCGGGTGCTGGCAAGATAATCGCCGCGGCGACGCATCCGGTCTTTTCCGGAAATGCGATCGAGAGGTTGGAAAAGTCCTGTATAGAGGAGGTAGTTGTTTCAAATTCGATTCCGGTGAATGATCATAAAAAATGCGGAAAGATCAGGGTCCTCGATGTATCACAGCTTCTCGGCGAGGCCATCATGAGGATTCATAACGAGGAATCGATAAGCATGTTATTTATCTGATATGGAGGAAATATGAAAGAAATCAAATTGAATGTCCGCGTCAGAGAAGGATCTGGAAAGAAATTAGCAAAGCACTCCAGGGCCGAAGGTGGAATTCCGGGGATCCTGTATGGTCACAAGGAAGAACCTGTTTCCCTGATCATACCGGAACACGACTTCTGGACGATACTTCACCATGCGACAACCGAGCATCTGATCATGACTGTTGATATTGAAGGAATGGATTCGGGGAGCGTGCTGACGATTGTAAAGGAAGTTCAGCATCATCCTGTGAGCGGCAAGGTTCTGCATGTTGACCTGCAGAGGATAGCACCAGACGAAAAGATCAAGGTTGCGGTGCCGGTAGATTTGACAGGTGTTGCCAAGGGTGTCAGAGAGTTCGGTGGTGTCCTCGATTATGGTGTCCGTACGATCAGGATTATAACCACTGCGGCTACTATGCCTGAATCACTCAAGCTCGATGTAACAGAACTTATGATCGGTGATTCGATCCATGTATCGGATATAATAGAAAAATACAAGGATTTCGATATCTTTGATGATGCGGAGATATTGGTCGGTCACGTTTCCATACCGAAGAAGCTGGAAGATATTGAGGCAGAAGCAGCCGAAGAGGATGTTGAAGCTGCTGAAGGCGAAGAGGAAACCGAGGCTTCCGAAGTTGCTGAAACTGAAGAGGACGCCTAGACTGATATGTCGGAAATATCATTTCTCTGCGGGCTTGGCAATCCAGGCACGACGTATTCCCATACCAGGCATAATCTGGGATTTGATACGCTGGATCTTCTTGCTGAACGGCATGGGCTTGGTTGGAAGAAAAAGTATGGCAAGGCGCTGGTTGCGGAGTGGAACCGTTGGGGGCGCAGGGTTGTTCTGATCAAGCCACAAACTTTCATGAACCTGTCGTCAGAAGCGTTATCGTTGTTCGGGCTTGTGTCAAACGACTCGCTTCTTGTTATCTGTGATGACATCAACCTGTCTCTCGGACAGATCAGGATCAGGCGGAGTGGTGGCAGTGGGGGGCACAGGGGTCTTGAATCGATAAGTGAGTATCTTGCAACCGGCAATTATGCAAGGCTGAGAATGGGAGTCGGGCCAGTTTCGCCTGGTGAAGAATGGAGCGATTTCGTCCTCGAAAATTTTCTTGAAGATGAAAAACCTGCCGTAACTGGAATGATCAAAACTGCGGTAGAAGCAGCCGAAATGATCATCCGGGAAGGGATCGGTATGGCCCAGCAGGAATTCAATGGAAGATTCGGATGAGGCTGATCCGTTGTGTGTGATGTGGACAGTAGCCCTGCCGGATGGGACCGCCAATAGGCAGCCTTGCCGGAATGGGAATTCTGCCCGATGGTACTTGACGGAAAAGGGCGTGTTTATTATATTGACCGGGCTATCAAGACGACAGTTATGTGATTTGAAATCAGGACTGTCGTTAAAATCTAATCATGAATCCCTACTTTCCCGCTGAAAGGCTCAAGGGAAAGTCGAGAGAGTCCGAAGGGAGGAACTTGCCGATGCGTACCTATGAGTGCGTTTATATTCTTGATCCATCCCTCGAAGAAACGGCCGTTACCGAAAAGACCAGCCGGTTCAACGAGATTATAACTTCCCGTAATGGTACAGTCGAAAAGATTGATATCTGGGGAAAACGCAGACTTGCGTATCCTATCGCAAAGAAGTTCGAGGGCATCTACATACTCATGAAATTTCATGGTAATAGCGAGATACTTACTGAACTTGACAGGATATACCGGTTTGACGATGCTGTTTTGCGTCATCTCATAACCGTAGATGATAATCCGCCGCCTGTGGATGTTGAAGCCGCAGCCGACGAAGTAAGGGAATAATGAAAAATGGCTGGAAAAATGGTAGCAAAGAAAAAGAAAAAAGAGAGAAAGACAACTAACAAACCATGTAGATTCTGTGTTGATAAAATAAAAATCGATTACAAGGATGATGTCCTTCTCAAACGTTTTATGACTGACAGGGGAAAGATCTCTCCAAGACGAATAACGGGTACTTGTGCCCGTCATCAAAGGCAGCTGGCTCATGCTATCAAGCGTGCCAGAGCCATTGCACTTCTGCCGTTCGTCAAAATATATTACCGATAGGGAGATGGTGTAATGGAAGTTATATTGAAAAACAGTGTACCAGGGCTTGGTGAACGCGGTGATATAGTGATCGTGAAGGCTGGATACGCAAGGAATTACCTGGTACCGAAGAAGCTGGCCGTTCCAGCTACTGCCGCAATGAAAAGAGTGATCACGGAGGAGAACCATCTTCAGGAAATCAAAGATGACAAACTGAAACGCTCGCTCCAGGACGTCGCTCAAAAGATGAAAGGCCTGTCCTGTACGATTGTTGTCCAGGCCGGGGAGGAAGACAAACTGTACGGATCCGTTACTGCCCATGATATCGCTGATGCTATATCGCAGCAGGGATTCGATGTTGATTACAAGATGGTTATGCTCGAGGATCACATCAAGATGCTGGGTGTTTACACCGTGTCTGTCCGTATCCATCGTGATATCGAATTGCCGGTCAAGATCTGGGTTGTGAAGGAATAGATATTTACAGATCGTGAACCTTTACCAAGGAGGCCTGCTATCGATATTCCAAAGAATATATTCAGAGAATATGATATCAGGGGAGTAGTTGGCCAGGACCTGACTGTGGATTTTGTCAAAGGGCTTGGAGGAGCGATTGCTGTTACATTTGTCCGTGAAGGTATCACAAAGGCTGTAGTTGGCAGAGACATTCGTCTGAGCAGTGACATGTATTTTGAAGCCCTTTCGGAAGGATTGATGAAGGGTGGCGTCGATGTTATCGATATCGGAGTTGTTCCGACTCCTGTTCTCTACTTTGCAGCGGCCAAATGGGATCTTGAATGCGGCGTAATGATTACTGCCAGCCATAACCCCTCTGAATTCAACGGGTTCAAAATCCTCAGGGGAGGGGGATCGATCTACGGCAAGGATATCCTCGAGTTGTACTCCATCCTTTCATCCGAAGATTATACCACAGATGGAAACGGAAGCCTTTCACACGATGAGGTGACAGAGGAATATATTGACTATATTGCCAGCAATATCAAGCTCAAAAGGCCGGTGAAGTTTGCCGCGGATGGTGGAAACGGGACGGCCGGTATTGTCGCTTCTGCGATTTTCGAGAGACTTGGATGCGAGCCTGTTCTGCTGTTCATGGAGCCTGACGGGACTTTTCCCAACCATCATCCCGACCCAACAGTCGAGAAGAATCTTGTCGATTTGAAAAAAGCTGTGGAAGACGGCGGGCTTGAACTGGGTATAGGGTTCGATGGTGATTCTGATCGTATAGGTGTAATCGACGACAAGGGCGATATCCTGTGGGGTGACAGCCTGCTCGCACTGTATGCAAGGGATGTTTTGAAGGAAAGTCCAGGTGCCACGGTCATATTTGAGGTGAAATGTTCCCAGGGGCTGGAAGAGGATATACTCAAACACGGCGGTCGTCCGATAATGTGGAAGACAGGCCATTCATTGATCAAGAAAAAGATGAGAATCGAGAATGCGCTGCTTGCTGGAGAAATGAGTGGGCATCAGTTTTTTGCCGACAGGTATTTTGGATTTGATGACGCGCTCTACGCAGCATGCAGGTTGCTTGAACTGATATCAGGGAGTGATATGTCACTCAGTGAGATGCGTAGCGATTTGCCTCAATACGTGAACACATCCGAAATACGTGTTGAATGTGATGACGACCGTAAGTTCGATATTGTCAGCGAAATCTGTGAACATTTTAAAAAGACGAATGAAGTCATCGATATTGATGGAGCCAGGGTCAAGTTTGACAACGGATGGGGTCTTGTAAGGGCTTCTAATACTCAGCCTGTTCTTGTTTTGAGGTTTGAGGCTGTTGACAACAAAACGCTTTCTGCGATCCGTCAAAAGTTCACAGATGTCCTTGGAAAATATATCGATATTTCGGGAATTATCGACAAATGATATGTTGCATTACCTGGTTGGTATGAAGCTGGCCTCGATTATGGGGTAATTTATGTATGCTGTGATACTGGCAGGAGGAAAAGGCAGACGCTTCTGGCCTTTCAGCAGGTCGGGAAGGCCAAAACAGTTTCTCGACATCACGGGCCAGGGAACGATGTTGGCCGTAACCTATCACAGGCTGGTACGTCTCGTTAAGCCCGGCAGGATTTTTCTTCTTACGGTCATCGATCAGGTCGATATGGTCCGTGAAGAACTTCCTGAGCTTCCCGAAGAAAATATTTTTGCTGAACCTGCAGGACGGAATACGGCACCCTCGCTCGCAGTTGCGGCGGCCATGGCACGTATAAGGGGTGATGACCAACCCTTGCTTTGTTGTCCATCCGACCACCTTATCAAAGATCTGGATGAGTTCGCCAGTGTTGTAAGGCTGGCTGCCGAGACAGCCGCAAGAGAGGATGTCCTCATCACTTTTGGAATAACTCCTGATCGCGCCGCGACCGGGTATGGATATATCGAGGCTGGTGCAGGGTATGGTGACAATACAGGGAACGCAGAAGAGAAAAAGATTTTTTCGGTAAAAAGGTTTCACGAAAAACCTGATTATGAAACGGCCGGCAAATATCTCCAAAAAGGCGGATTTTTCTGGAACAGCGGGATATTCATGTGGAGGCCCTCGGTTTTTCTGGCTGCATGGGAGAGATTTTTGCCTGAAGGGGTTCAGCCGCTGTTGAAGATCGAACAGTCATTGAAAAACACTGGCCGTGAAAAAGTTATTGCATTAGAGTATCCTCTCATGCCGGCAATCTCTGTTGACTGCGGGATTCTCGAGAAGGCGGATAACGTAGTCGTGATCCCGGCAGATTTCGAGTGGAACGATGTAGGATCATGGGATGCCCTGTACGATATTCTTCCTGACGGTAAGGATGGAAACAAGGGTCTGGGCGAGATAGAGTCAATCGATTCGAGTGGAAATGTCTTTTTCAATCCCGGTGGTACGACAGCTGCAATTGGTGTGAATGACCTGATCGTTGCTGTAAAGGACGGGACAGTCATGATATGCCGGCGTGGAGACAGTCAGAGAGTCAAGGAACTCCTCGAAAAAATTAAATCGGAAGGCAAAGAAAAGCTTCTTTAGGTTGAACCGAAACAGGAGGTAACGATGTCAAAAGGGAAAGTCTTGTTAGCAGCAGCGTTCATACTGCCGGGCCTTATGCTTGCTTCATGTGCGGACAAGAAAGAAATATTGCAGATCAATAAGGGAATTGCGGCCAGAATCGGCGACAAAAAAATCACCGATGATGAAGTTGATGCGATCTTCGAGCTTCTGCCTGATAATAAGAAGGATGATTTCAAGGGTCTGCGTGGCAGGGCTGAATTCGTAGAAATGGTAATAAATGATGAACTCATGTACAAAGCGGCACAAAGCGGCAATCTGAAAAACGACAAGAATATCAGTAAACAGCTGGAAGATTCCCGGAGAAGAATCCTGATATCGGCGTACTATTCCAAGACCATTCTGGGTAAAATAGAGATCTCCAATAAGGAAGTCGAAGAATATTTCAAGGCTAATGAACTGAGATATATCAACCTGGCCCTTTACAAGGCCCAGCATATCTTTTCGACCGACAGTATGAAGTGTGTGGAATGGAAGAGAAGAGTAGAAGAAGGAGAGAAATTCAGTGCGATCGCCAAAGGTGAATCGGAAGACGCTTCAACTTCCGAGGCGTATGGCAACCTGGGTTATTTCAACAGCGGCGGGTATGTGAAATTCATCGGGCGATCCAAGGCGTTTACAGATGCACTCGAGTTTCTCGAGATAGGCGTAGTAAGCGATGTGATCAAACACGAACAGGGTTTTTCTATTGTACGTTTAAACGACAAAAAACCCGAGACTATAAAACCGATTTCCGAAGTAAGGAAAAGTATCATAGACATACTTCGCCAGGCCAGGGCGTCGGAGATGATAGATATTGAAATCGATAAACTCAGGAAGAAGTACAAGCCTGTCAACTACGTTCAGAAAGCTGTCATCGAGTCTACCAGGACTCCCGAACAGCTTTGGGAGATCGCACAGGCTGAAGATGCTTCCTACACCAGGATTCTCTATTTCAGAGAACTGGTCAACAGGTACCCTGATCATAAGTTTGCTCCGCAGGCCCTGTTTATGATCGGTTTTATTTATGGTGAAGAATTGCAGGATCGCACTCAGGCCGGGCGGACCTATCGTGAACTTTTGAGGGAATACCCTGATTCTGAGATCGCTGAATCTTCCAAGTGGATGATAGACAATCTGGACAAGCCTCATCCAAAATTCGAATCGATTGAAAATGTGCAACAACATATCGAAATGGAAAAGGAGTAGGGTACAGAATGACGCAGATGCTGGAAGTCCACGTCAGCGGAATCGTTATCGATCGGGAAAGAGGGCATCCCGTAGTACTTCTCAAAACAGAGAGGGATGACGAGGTCATGCCCATATGGATCGGTCCCGCGGAAGCGGTAGCGATATACACGATACTTTCAGAGAAGACCTATGACCGGCCGATGACACATGATCTCTTAAAACTTGTTGTGGAAGAACTCGGGGCATATGTCAGCAGTATCGAGATCAGCGGTCTTCACGAAGACACATATTTTGCCCGTATAATCCTTCGAAGAGGAGAGGAAATATTCTATATTGACGCAAGGCCAAGCGATTCGCTCGCGCTCGCCCTGCGTTCAGGTGCTTCCATTCTTGTAGACAGGGAAATGTTTCATAAGCACAAACGGGATTTGAAAATCAGTAAAGACGAGGAAGAAGATATCAAAAGACATCTTCAGGAACTTGATCACAAAGATTTTGGAGATTTTGACCTTTAGGAGGGGTTGGGTGCCTGGGCGTTTCAGGGATAAAGAACCGGTTATCGGAAAGAATGTCTTTATCGCTCCGACTGCGAGTGTCATAGGGGAAGTGACGATCGGTGAAGGTTCCAGTATATGGCATGGTGCTGTCGTAAGAGGGGATTGCTGGAAGATATTGATCGGTAAATATTCAAACATCCAGGATTGTTGTGTCTGCCACGTGACAACCGGTGGGCCGGAACTTGTTATAGGTGACCATGTGACTGTCGGGCACGGTGCCATCCTGCATTCGTGCGAGGTTGGTGATGGCTCGTTGATAGGTATGGGCGCAGTGGTTCTTGATGGAGCCAGAGTGGGTGCAGGATGCATTGTCGCCGCCAACAGTGTTGTATTGGAGGATACAGTGATACCGCCTGGATCTCTTGTTGCAGGTATTCCCGGTACTGTAAAAAAACAACTCGATCTCGATGTAATCGAAAAGTTGAAAAAACAGGCCGGTGAATACCACGAACTGGCGCTGATATATTCAGGGTACAATGAATTTATCGAAAAAGATGATTGATATGAGAATAACTGTTTTTTCTGTTATACTGCTGGTTTTTCTGTCGTGTGCTGCTACGCCTCCTGCCCCGCAGATAGACGGTGCCGCCAAAGAGGAGAGAGAAGAACTGATGACCAGAATACGGACCTCCGTATTCGAGAATAACCACAGGGAGACCCGGAAAGCGGGATTACGATTTCTGGAAAAGGATCGTGATGTACAGAAAACAAGTGAGGTCAGGCTCTATGTTGGTGAGGCAGACAAGGAACTGGGGTTTTTTGCTGAAGCCAGAACTGTATTGCTGCCGTTGCTGGAACGCGATGTCCCAATGTCTGTCAGGGGAGATGCCTTGATGCTTCTCTCGGAAATCGATAGCGAGAAAGGTCGTTTTCTGCAAGCGGCCAATGAAATATTTGAAGCGATCTCCTGTGGGCTGGAGCATTCAAAGTATATGGACGCGCGGAAAAACCTGACTGAAATTGTCGGATTTCTCTCTTTCGCTCAACTTGACAGGTTAAGGCAGGATTATGCATCGATAGCGGGAGTGGATATCGTTCTTGAAGGGTGCCTTTCATATGCCCTGGCGACGGGCGACACGACTGGCGTCCGGAAGATCAGGCTTCAGCTTGTAGCGGCCGATTCGTTGAAAGCAATCCCTGACCATGTGATCAGTGTCAGGGTCATACCACCATTCGAGCAGAGGGGGGGGGATGCCTTTTCAGGGAAAATCTCTCGTAGTATCGGGCTCCTTTGTCCGTTGAGTGGGCGGTTTGCCCAGCTTGGTGAAGCCTTTCTGAAAGGTGCTTCGCTCGCCGTCAAGGAAGCCGGGATGAAGGGGGTTAGTGGAGTGGAGCTTGTTGTCGGAGATACAAGGGCAAATGCACTGGAAGCCCATAGGCTGGCCGAAAGGATGATTAGAGAGGAAGGAGTTTCGGCCCTGGTCGGGGGGGTGCTGAGTTCCCCTACAATAGCCGCGGCGCAGACAGCACAGTTCATGGATGTCGTGTTGTTTTCTCCTGTAGCCTCGGAACCCGGGATCGAT
>CBDUUV010000021.1:0-27864 GCA_965370495.1 uncultured bacterium | reverse complement strand
TCAAGTATGCGGGTATGGCAGAGATTCAGGACGAATCATTTGCATCTATCCGGACGGCGATGATTCTGGCCGTTCTGCTCGTTTACATCGTTATGGCTGCTATACTCGAAAGCTTCATCCATCCTCTCACCGTGATGCTCACATTGCCGCTCGGACTGATCGGAACGGCGGTTGCCCTCTTTTTTACAGGGCAGACGATCAATATCATGTCGCTTATGGCGATGGTGATGCTAACCGGTATCGTTGTGAACAACGCTATCCTTCTTCTCGACTACACCGCCCAGCTCAGGGCCAGGGGGATGAAGGCAAGGGAAGCGCTTCTGGAGGCCTGCCCGACAAGGCTCAGGCCGATCATCATGGCCAACCTGGCGATCGCAATCGGAATGGTTCCCCAGGCGCTTGGAGGAGCCGGGGTAGAATACAGGGCTCCAATGGCAGTTGTCCAGATAGGTGGAGTCCTGTTGTCCGCGGTCTTTACACTGTTTATCATACCTGTGATCTATACGATGATGGACAGGTTCACTCCTGCTGGCAGAAGAGAGCGGCAAAAAACCTGAATGCCTTCGAAAATCTTCCGAAAAAACGTAATTATTACAATATAGCGCAAAGAATAGTTGTAACAAACGGTGTCATCACAGGCTGAAGCTGGGTGTGTGGCGGCGATCACGGTACCGGGAGGGAGAGGTTGTTTCAGGGGGCATCACCATTAGAACCCGGGTAAGCATAAATTTATAGTTGACTTTATACGACATTTTATGCTACAATTCACCTTGTCGAGTAAGTAAAGGTATCTCCAACATTAGTTCGTGGAAGGAGGACAGTGGTAACCCCGTTTCATCTTGTTTCTTTTTAACTTAAGGTCCCAAGCCTTTTCGAAGGTTTAGGAGGTTAAAAGATGTTCAAAGGAAAAGTTTTGCTTTTCTCTTTGTTGCTTGTGTTTGCAACGTCTCTTCATGCTGGTGATGTCGATCCATGTCTTAGTGAATTCGGCGCCAGTTGTGTTGGGATGAGAGTTTCGATCTGCCCCGCGGGGGATTTCGAGTTCATCTACGACGGTTGCGGAAATGGCAACGACTATATCTGGCTTTATGCCAGAGATGCGTCTGGAAACGGGATCGAGGGCATTCCTTGGACGGATTACTGGTTGAATGCCTGTGATCCTGCACAGGAGCTTTGTCTTTGCGCAAGCCCGTTTGCTGCGGATGCTCTCACAGATGAGTTTGGTTACACAGAGATTTCCGGCCGTATTGCCGGCGGTGGTTGTATTCTGAGTGGCGGAATCTATCTGGCTATTCAGGGTAAGACACTTGTTGATTTTCCCGTATGTGTCGAAGTGACATGTGTTGATATCCAGATTGTCAGCCCTGATCTGACTGCTGATTGCGTAGTCAATCTGTCGGATCTCGGTGTATTTGGTCTTTCGTACAATAAGCAGGCCGGCGACCCCGGTTATGACAGCTGCTGTGATTTCAACGATGATAACAAGTGTAACCTGAGCGATTTCGCATTCATAGGTGAGCATTACCAGCACGCATGCTTCTAAGCATTCCGTGATATCTGGCGACCCTATGGAGATGTTTCATCTTTTGGGCTGCATAAAAAAGGGAGTTAGATTATGAAGAGAGTACTGCTGACAGTTGCAATTGCTCTCCTGATTCCAGGATTGTTGGGCGCTACTGCTACCATGGGTGTTTACTTCGATGGTAAACTCTACATTGACGGTGGCCTTGCGCCTTTAACGCCCTTTACGGGCGGACTCTATATCGTTCAGAGTGGATTGTTTGTAACGGCGGTCGAGTACCAGCTGGTTGTTCCGGGTGATGGAAACCTTGTTCTTCTCAGTGTTTCCTATCCCCCGAATTTCTCGCTTGAACTCGGTGATCCGTTGAGTGGCCATTCGATTACGTTCTGGCCTCCTCTGACCGGTTATCCCGATGGCTATGACCTTATGGCTACTTACGAGTTCATGACTTTAGTGTCTTGTGAGGAAATGCCGGAATACAATATAGCTATTGGACCGCATCCTGATACCGGAGAGCTCCGTGGTACTTATTCGCCTGACAACGACTTTTTCCCCATCATAGGTCTGTCCACGCTTATTTGTGGAGTGCCTGTAGCTGCGGGAGAAGAGAGTTGGGGCGCGATTAAGTCTTTATACAGGTAAGGGAAGATGTGAATCGCTGTTTCTGGCTGGGTGGTGAATTATTTAATGTCTCATCCAGCCAAGGAACCGCGAGAAGGAGGTGGTGAGTAGGGATAAAGTTCATAGTTGTTGCTTTTTACTACTCAGCATCAGAATCTTTCTGATACCGGGTGCAGGTTAATTTAGAAGTATTAAATTTTTCAGCAGGAGTGGATTACAAAATGAAAAAAGCACTATTGCTGTTCGCTGTGGTAGCGTTGTTTGCCGGTGCTGTTAATGCGGGACAAGTCCCAGGCCCCTATATAGGCCTGTATACCGACGCTCATAGCAACTGCCGCCAGGATATCCCGGCGGCCTATGTTCCTTTCTCGATGTTCGTATGGGTTCTTCCAAGTGACAATGGCATGATGTGCGCCGAGTACATGCTAGAAATGCCTGCCTGGATGATGAATACGGCAACTCTGGTCAACCCTGACCACTCTGTTGCGCTGGGTGATAACTTTACTGGTATCAGTATCTGCTTCGGTATATGCCAGCTGGAATGGACATGGTTGTATGAGCTCACTATGTTCCCGATGAGCGCTGGTCTTCTTGACTATGTCAATATTGTCGCGCATCCGGAAGCGGGTGCGATCTCAACGGCGAACTGTGAGCCTGGTTATCCGATGGAAGAGATGACAGTTCTCAACTATCTGGCTCTGAACCAGGAATGCGAAACTGCCGCTGGTGAATCCAGCTGGGGCGCAATCAAAAGTATGTACAGCGAATAATTTTGCTGGTGCATCTCTGCTCGGGGAGTCCTGTCGATTGGGATTCCCCGAAGCCCATTTTAGCGATTTGCGGTTTGATCAACTGTAGTAAACGAAGAAAGAGGGTGGTTAACAGGTTTGGGTGCTAAGGTCTCGCCGGTCGGTCTGTGAGCTTGGAAGCTCGACAAATTACTGGAATTTTAATGTTTGCCTATTTTTTAGCAGGAGTGAGATGAAGATGAAAAAAGCATTATTGGTTGTTGCAGCAATCGCTCTGCTCGCTGGTTCTGTAAATGCGGGACCTACGCCCTATATAGGCCTGTATGTGGATGCACATAGCAACTGCCGCCAGGATATACCGGTGGCCTATGTTCCTTTCTCGATGTTCGTATGGGTTCTTCCAAGTGACAATGGCATGATGTGCGCCGAGTACATGCTAGAAATGCCTGCCTGGATGATGAATACGGCAACTCTGGTCAACCCTGACCACTCTGTTGCGCTGGGTGATAACTTTACTGGTATCAGTATCTGCTTCGGTATATGCCAGCTGGAATGGACATGGTTGTATGAGCTCACTATGTTCCCGATGAGCGCTGGTCTTCTTGACTATGTCAATATTGTCGCGCATCCGGAAGCGGGTGCGATCTCAACGGCGAACTGTGAGCCTGGTTATCCGATGGAAGAGATGATTGTTCTAAACAATCTTGGCCTGAACCAGGATTGTGAAGAAGCTATTGCTAACGAGATTTCGAGCTGGGGTGCCATCAAGGGTATGTACAGCGAGTAAGGCCTTTCATCAGGCTTTAGGTTTTTATATGGAAAGGGAACCCGGGATGCCCGGGTTCCCTTTTTTTGTCGGATCACAGGTTTTGCCATATACAGCCTTTTGATGATCAGGAGGCGTACTGCGATTTTATTATGTATCACCGCTTCAATTCTGTTATAATTACCGGGTAAATGACTTGGCAGCCCCTGCTTGCTTGTTCCCCCTGAGAACAGGAGAACCCGTTTGAAAAGAATTTCAGACCATATGGCAACCTGCCTGGAGCTGGTTGTGTTTTTTGCTGTTATGACTACCTTAAGCACCGGCGCGGCGGCTGCCCTGGATTCGCGCATCCTGTCATCCAGTACTTCTTCTATTTCATTTGAGATCGATGTGCCTGTGGCCACAATCATCAGTCTCGATGATGGAAGCGTAAGAGTCGATCTGAGCGGTTACGGTTCTTTTTCTCCTCCGGGAGCCTTTGAGGCGCCGGGCAGGACCTTTCATGTAGCAATACCCGTCAAAGGCAATACCAGGGTAGATTACCGCGTTCTCGAGCAGGATGACCTGGGCAGCCTCTACCTTTCCAGGGCTAAAATGGGCAGGTTTGTCAGGAGAGGCAAGGATATTCCCCATTCAGAATATTTTATCCCTGAGGATCCATGGAAGGGTCAGATCAGGGCAGATATTGTCGAAGCCAAAAATCCATCCATGATGGGCAGGCAGAGAGTATTGCCTGTTCGGATTAATCCGCTGATCATGTCAGGGGAAAGGATTATCCTTGCCAGAAAGATACTTGTCACAGTCTACCTGGATAGCTCGAAAAATCCGTCCGATGAAAATACAGCGCGATCCGCGCCGGTTTCCGGCAGATGGAAAAAGATATATGATGATATACTGGTTAACCCTGATGATGTCGCACGGTTCAGCAGGCCTCCGGCCAGTGTCAAGTTCACCGGTAGCGCGGCGGCTGCGGGTAAACACCTGAAGATCAAGATCCCTGAAACTGGGATCTACTCGATCCGTGCTGATTCGCTTATCGCAAGCGGACTGTCCCCTTTTCTTTCCAATACCGAGTTTGCGCTCAAGAAACTTTACTATGATATCAGCGAGCCCGGACTCGTCAGGGAAGTGATTAGCCCCACGCGCATTATCAAGGGAACCGGGTCCGCGCCGGGAATCTTCGAGGGAGATGACAGGCTGGTATTCTACGCGAAAGGGATAAAGGATGATGATGAAGCAGGTGATGTTTTTGCTACTTTTACCGACTATAATATTATCTGGCTTGAGGAGGGTGTGGCGGGGGGCATAATGGATGAGGCTTCGCTGCCGACCGGTTCCGGAATGGCCGTACCAGACTTTGACGCTGTTTACAAGGGAAGAAAGGATACATATTACCACAAGAACATCAGCGCCGGGAGCTGGGATTTTTACTTTGTCCAGGGGCCTGTAGAAACCGAAGCGGTGATTCCGTTTGTTATAAACGATCCGGCAGTATCGAATTTCTTTTCACTTACGCTCAGGGTCCTGGGTTGGGGGGATCTTCATAAGTTCATGGATGTCAGTATCAGAAATTCCTCGGGCACCCACTTTGTAGGAACCGATGAGGTCATCGGTTCCGGTAGCGCGGAATTCCGCTTTACCGGTATCGAAAGCGGGTTCCTCGTCGACGGAGTTAACGAACTTCTCGTGTCCAGCAGCACTTCGTGGGGTTTTCTGATAAATGATTTCGAGATTGAATATCCTGCCGGATTCTCGTTGCATGATGATATGCTGGAGTTTTCACTTTCAGCGATGATCCCTGTCCAGGATATCGAAGTAACTGGTTTTTCAACCCCTGACGGGTATCTGATCGATATTTCAGATGGTGCGGCACCTCTCTTCAGCGTTCTACCGGCAGAAGATTTCCATCCTGATGGAAGTACATATACACTTTCGCTGAAGATCCCGGAAGAGGGCGGGCAGTATGTTGTGCTTGGAAAGGGTGCTGGTGGCCATGTCTTCAATGACTGGATCTCCGTCGATTTTCCTTCCGGCATTATCGGACAGGCAGGCCCTTACGACGCGCTCGTAATCTCACATCACGATTTTCTACCTCCAGCGATAACAGACCTCACAGAGTATGCGGCCTGGAGAGAGGAGCAGGGGTACAGGCTTTTCACCGTGGATGTCGATGATGTTTATGATGAGTTCAACGGCGGCCTCAAATCGTGTGAAGCTATCAGGCGGTTTATCCAGTATGGACATGATAACTGGGGAGTTGATTTCGTTCTTCTCGTAGGAGACGGTAACGAGGACCACAAACAGATTTTTTATGATGAAAGTTCATTCAAGGGTTCTCCTCCCGACTATATCCCGCCATTTTCATACAGTGTCGATGTTGTTGGATCCGATTATGATGATGAAGTAATTACCACGGACAAGTATTACACATTTCTTGATGAGACATTTCCATCGAGCGGTTACCCGGATGTTTTTGTCGGCAGGTTGCCTGTCGGACGGGAATTGGAGCTTCGCGCTCTACTGATCAAGATGAAGAGGTTCGAGAATCCGAGCCTGGACGAGAGCTGGCGCAGACGCACGGTTCTTTTCGCGGATGACGCATGGTCAGGTTATCCCGGCTACCGGTACCGTTCAAGCGAACTTCATTTCGAACAGGGGATGGAACGGATAGCACAGGACATCGAGATATCACTGCCTGGAGGTTTTGATATCCAGAGGCTCTTTCTTTCCAGGTGGACGGAAGGCGCTCATGAGATTGGTGAGAGCGGGCCCACTGTTTTCAAAGAAGCGACAGATTCGACACGGACATATTTTACACCATATATTCTGGACAGATTGAATGAAGGGTGCCTTATCTTTTCTTTCCAGGGGCATGCTCACAGGGCTCACCTGACCACTGAATCAGGGTTTTCAATGTTCAGCCAGTATAAGGACATCGACAAACTTACTTCCGACAGGAACTTTGTCTTTTTCGGAGCGGGCTGCCATATCAGCCAGTTTGCCATAGTGATGGAACTCTCGAGATCGGCAGTCGACGGCCCGAATGGAGACTGCATCAGCGAGCAGATGCTCTTCAAATCGAGATCGGGCGCGGTTGCCGCCTACGCGAGCGCCGGGTTCGAATTGCTCGATCAGAATGAATATTTCTTTGACAAGCTGCATCAGGTCATGTTCCGCTACCCGCCTGTTGATTCGGTTCCTCCCCTGATGCAGGAGACAGGGGCGCACTGGATACTCGGGGAAATTATTACCAAGGCTGAGATCGAACACACGGCTACTACTTATTATGGATATGACCAGACCTTCCGGTATTTTATCCTTGGCGACCCGATGACCAGGGTGGATCCTGGCCCACCTGCCATGAAACTGGAAGCAGGCTGGGACGGGAGCTGGCAGGAACTGGTATCCGATTCGCTGAGATCGCAAAACAGCTCGAACAGATGTACACTGCGTTTTACCGCCAATGATGTCATAGCTCTCGGGGATATCACACTTACTATAGGTGGCGAAGACAGGACAACAGACCTCGATATCACCAGGTTGGGTGATGAGGCAATGACCCGTTCACGTGGATATTCAGCCGAGATCGAATATACGATCGGCCTTGATGACGGATCGCTCATTTTCAGTGTCTATACCCCTGGAGGACGTGAAGCGGGGCGAAAGGAACTGGTTGTGGAAACGGTTCTCAGGCTGTTTTTCAATGATGATCTCGAGATAGCGCAGGGCGGACAATCCCCTGCTGACGGAGTTTTCCGGTTTACAGCCGATTTCCCGGTTTTTCTTGCCGAGGCGCCGCTGTTGTTCCTCGATGGCGTGGAATTGAGCGGCACCTTGATGAATGTTCCTGCCGGGTATGATTCGACTCACTGGGAAACGTCATTTCCAGGGCGTTTTGCGGCGGGAAGCCACGATCTTTCCGTACATGTGAGTGATTATTCACGGGAATTCGTATTCGAAGTATCGGGGGATGGCCTCATCACGGAGGTCTTCAACTTTCCGAACCCGTTCAGTTCAGGCACGAATATCTGTTTTTCGCTGAACCTTCCTGCCGATTCCGGAAAGATAATGATATACAATGTCAGTGGAAGGTTGATAAAGACGATCACGATTCCCGCTGATATGCTGCGCGCGTCGGGAAATATTTTAGAACCGAATTTTGTCTGGTGGGATGGGCGCGATCTGGCCGGCAACATGGTTGCAAATGGAACATATATTTTATTGTTGAGGATAGAGAAAGACGGAAAACGGATAGATACCGGAAATACCATTGTCAAACTTGAATAATATCCATGCGGGCCATTTCTTTGACTTTGACTGTATATTGGGGTGGGTGGGTGTTCCTCTTTTCATCTCCGTGTGATATGCAGAAATCCCTTTACCTTTTCATCTCTTCTTTCTAGAATGACCACGGTGACCAGAAGGGTGTTGCACCATGGAGGTAGTGACTTGGAAAAACGCCTCGAAAGAATAAGGAACAAGGCTAACCGGCTGATTGTCGGTATAGAGACCGGCAATACGATAGGCCGCCTCGGCGCAGTTATTGTTGAGGTGTCGGGAAAAGGAGACGATACACTCCTTGCTCTGCATGCTTTCCGAAGCCTCGAGATGCCTTCGGAACTTCTGGCTACCCTCAAAGCGCTGGAGGCAGATAACGATTTTGATTCAGAGGAGGCCGCTGGAATCAATTTTCTGATCCTTCATCAAATAAGCAGCCTGTACAGGGAGCTTTTTGAAGGTGTGGATATTGATTTCAAGGATGTGGATGTAATCGGGCTAAAATGCATTGAGATGGGAGGAAGGACGTTCCCGGAAGACCCTTCCGTTCTCAGCGAGATGACGGGTTCGATTGTTGCCAGTCGTTTCATGATTGGCCTCGAGAACGGGGAAGGGATTCCGGTCCGGGTCAATGAACCGATTCTGCAGGGAATGGTAGGCGAAATGGTCGAAAAGTTCGAGCTTGATGCTGAAGCTCGTGAGGCGGTTGCTGTTGCCCTGCTTGCCAACGAATCGATTTATCACGAAAGGTCCAGTTTCGGAACGGGAGTGAAATGCAAGGGGAAAAGAGGCTCGAAGTCCGAAAAAGCAGGCCTGTTTGGAGAATTTTATTTTCCCGCCTGACCGGCACACGATCGGTTGACCGGATGAAACCGGCAGTTTCGAGCGACCAGGTCCAAATAATATCTCTTATGAAACCGGAAGGCACTCCGATGAGGCGTTTCCTCCTTCTGCTGCTGGTATTTGTTGCCGCGGGGTTTCTGTCATGCGGTAGATCGAGGGTAAGGCCGGTTTATCCCCGTTTGGATTCCGACATTCCGGTAGACACGGATATATCCGCAAAGCGGCCTCCCCTGGTTCGCGTCCTGATCCATGAAGGCAGCAAGAACATATCAGTTACGGTGGAATCGGCTGATATAGCATGCAGGCGAAGTGATGGAAGCATAACCGACGGGTTTAAGCTGGGAGGGGATCTGAGGGTTTCACGATCAGGGGGTGAATTGAATATTTCCAGGGGAGGAAGAGCATACCCGAAGGCTCCGGCCTATATTATCAGGCCGCCAGCAGGGAAGGGTTTTTCGATCAATGGGAAACGGTACAGGGGAGATCTTATACTGGCCGTAAGCGGGCAACGCGGTATTATCGCGATAAATATTATAGAGATAGATGACTATCTGAGGGGTGTCCTGTCCTCCGAGATCGGATACCTGAAGCAGGGACAGTATCAGGCCTACCTTGTACAGGCTGTCGCATCACGTTCATACGCTCTGAGCAAACTCGATGAAAAAAAGGGGGAATTGTACGATCTGCGGGCCACGATTATGGATCAGGTATACAGGGGAATCGGGGGAGAGAACAACGAATCCTCACGCGCGATAGATGAAACTCATGGCTTCGTGGCGTTGTGGAATGGAGAACCGATCAAGGCATACTATTCTTCCTGTTGTGGGGGGTATACAGCCGATATACGTGTCGGCTGGCCCTGGAAGACGGATTTCCCATACCTGAGGGGTGCAAGAGACGCAGCCGGAGCGAAAGGCATTTCTTTCTGCCGTGGTTCCCACCATTTTCGCTGGGATCTTCACTGGGGTGGCAGGGATCTTCTCAGGATTCTCAAGAAGAGCCTTCCGGCCGAACTTGGAACCAGGGTCGCATTATTCAACAAGCTGATCGATATCAGGGTGACTGGCAGGTCAAAGAGCGGCAGGGCCAGGGCTGTAAGGATAACAACGGATAACGGGTCGTATGAAGTGCGCGGGGACAGGATACGCTGGGTGCTCAGGCCCCTGTCTGCCGATGGCGCTATATTGAAGAGTACACTTTTCAAGATGAAGGTGAAGAGAGCTGGAGGACGGGTTCGCTCTGTCGATCTTACAGGCGGCGGCAACGGGCATGGTACCGGGATGTGCCAGACAGGTGCCATCAGGATGGCTGAACTTGGATACAGTTTCCGCGATATACTTTTACACTACTACCCGGGAATAACTGTGGAACGCGTTTACTGATCGAGGGGTTGCGGCCTGAATCGGAAATCAGCAGGAAAATGATTTTCCCTCTCAAGCTATCCCGCCCCTGCCTTTCCCTCTATGGCATTGTTGCAAACGGGAGATTACCCGGGATGACAGATCAATTGACAGGAAAGATATCGCCTCACCTCGTCGTGGGGCTTGAGGGTTTAGAGCTTACAGAGCGTGAAAGGGAGATATTTTCACGGACCCCTCCGGCGGGTGTGATAATCCTGGCCCGCAATGTTGAGAGTGTTGCTCAGCTTCAGGCCCTGGTCAGTGAAGTGAGAGAGTTGGTCATCGGCGCCTCGGGGATGGTTCCGCTTGTGATGGCTGATCACGAAGGCGGGCGGATCTCCGTTCTTGCCCGGGCTGTCGGAATACCTCCATCGCAGATGGCTTCCTGCAAACAGGGTGATATCAGTATTTTTCGCGGGCAGCTGAGGGAAACGGCTTTGCGGATCAGGCAGTGTGGTATCAATATGGCTCTGAGTCCTGTAGCGGATATCAATTCGGAGTATCTCAACCCGGTCATTGGAACAAGGGCGTTTGCCGAGGGGGAAAATGATACTTCCTCCGCGGTCGCGGAAGCGGTCAGGGTCTTTTCAGAGGAAGGCCTTCTTACCTCTGTCAAGCATTTTCCCGGGCACGGATCGTCTACAGGGGATTCCCACCTTATGCTTCCCGTACTTGGAAAGACAATAGATCAGCTCCGGGAAAAGGATTTGATACCTTTCAGGGAGGGGATCGCGGCTGGTGCAGATACTGTCATGACAGCGCATATAGCACCGAGCGACCGCGGGCTTCCTTCCTCGCTCGATCCTTTCGTTGTAATCGATATCCTCAGAGGTGAACTGGGTTTTGAAGGGGTTGTTATCACGGATGGCCTCGAGATGGCAGGTATCCTGACCGGAAGCGGCTTCAGGGGCGGTGCGAAACAGGCTGTCAGGGAGTTGGCTGCAGGAAAAGCTTCAGAGGGTATCTGCGGGAGTTGTTCAACGGAAGAAACCGTCATCCTGAAGCCAGCGGTTGTTATCAGATCGGCGCTCGAGGCCGGAAACGATCTTCTCCTTTTTTCCAGGCCGGCTGAGCAGGTCTATGATGAATTAAAGGCGGTTCTTGCAGTCCTGGATGAGGATGAGGATTTCTGGGAAGGCGCCTTCATCGGGATATCGGAAAAGTCGAGAGAAAGGATCCTGGCGTTGAGAAGGCGTGCCAGCAGGCTGGAAGTGGAAGTGCCGGGATATCTCGGCCCCGGCATTGCCGGTTCGAATCAGAAAACCGGAGCCTATGCCCTGGTTGCCGAAAGGGTTGTGCGGATAGGCCGGGATCCTGGTGGCCTTCTGCCATTTACCCCCTCGACGTCCCTGGTACCGGTTTTCTGTGGTGAAAAAGCGGATTTCGCGTACTATCCGGTGAAAGAGTTTATACTTAAGCTGAGTGAAAAGCTGTGCTGCCCGGCCCATTTCCAGGTTGAAAAGCTCCGGTCCTGCATGGAAGCGGCGATGCCACGTTCGTGTGAACTCATAAACCTTTATAAATATGTGCCTTGTGACGACTTATCGGGAAAAGTGCCTGTTCTTGTGCTCCTGGGCAGGAGGCCGATATCAGCAGATGATATGAAGGAACTCAGTTGTGATTACCGTGTAATAATTGCCGCGGAACGCCCCTGGGCAGAAAAGATGCTTCCGCCGGAAAAAACGGTTATCGTTTGTTACGGGACCTGGAATGAATCTGCTGAAGCAGCGGGAGATATCATTATGGGAAGTAACCGGTGATACAGGGAGAAATTCGTTTGACTTTATTTCCTGGTTTTGCTATTTATATAGTCGCAGGACATGGAGTGCCTGCCTGTTTTTTTTCAGCCTGGACAGACGCCGCTGCGAGGATGGGTTCGGGCTGGCTCAAAGCGACTTGTACGGGGTCGTAGTTCAGTTTGGTTAGAACGCCTGCCTGTCACGCAGGAGGTCGCGAGTTCGAGTCTCGTCGGCCCCGTTTATTAATACCGGAGGATGTTTTTCATCTCCCGGTTTTTTTATGCGAAAAATAAAAGCGTGGAAGCCCGTTCAGCTTCCACGCTCGTAGATTCAGGTCATCTATATTCAGGTAACCCTAGTAATTACGGTTATAACCGCCGCCGCCGCCGCCGCCGCTGCCACGATCTTCGCGGGGCCTTGCTTCACTTACTTTGAGTGCGCGGCCATCAAAATCATTACCATTGACTGCCTCGATAGCTTTCAGGGCTTCCTCGTCATTTTCCATCTCGACGAAACCGAAGCCTCTTGAACGATCCGTGAATTTGTCCTTGATGATACGTGCTGATACAACAGTGCCATGAGGGGCGAAAAGCTTGTCGAGGTCCTCATCATTTGTTGAGAACGGAAGGTTACCGACATAAATATTCTTAGCCATTTTAAAAGAATCCTTTCTAAAACTTACAAAAACGGGAACAGGCTGCAACTTCAAGAGCAGCCACTGCAATAATAACCCGGGTTTTTTCCATTCACCTCATTTCCGCCCAATCAAGTAAAGACCAAATTAATACCCGGCCGGAAAATCCCAGCCACATACACGTCCGTGCGATCATCTTATCGAATCAGAGTTGTCCTGGATATTAATAAAGGCAGGTGCAATTACCTCATCGATATGTTTCCTGAAACGGTCGATCTTAGACTACTGAGCATTTTAATATCTTCTGGTCATTTCTCCTTTTCTGGACCAAACGTCCCTGCAAAAGGAATATACGAAATGAAATATCTATAAATCCAGTCTTTTTTCATTTTTTTCGGTAATAAATTTTCTTGGAAGTTTCAGATTGCCCGCTGGTTACAGTGTTGATATGCTTACCCGTAACTGAATTAGTAATTCCAAATGGGGGAGGAGGATCTGTATTGAGAACAGGAAACAGGGTTTTGATCGTTGGCCTGGCCCTTTTTATCGGGATCATTGTTGCTGGCCGGGAGATTGATTCATGCACCTGCATAGTGGTAGGCAGGGACGCTTCGGTGGACGGTTCCGTGACGACATCACATACATGTGACAGCCGTGTTGACAGGACATGGCTGTCAATGGTCGCGCATACGAAATACAGAAAGCGGTCCATGGCCGGTGTGTATGAGGGGCTCCGATTTACGAGGTTCCCGGGTGATACCGCCGGAGTAATATTAAAAGGAGAGATTCCGCAGGTGAGGGAGACATTCGCCTATTTCAATACCTCGTACCCCTGTATGAACGAGTACCAGCTGGCTATAGGCGAGTCGACTTTCGGCGGCCGCCCACAGCTGCGTAACAGGGACGCGTTCTTTTCGTGCGAGGAACTTTGCCGGTTCGCTCTGGAAAGGGCCAGGACCTGCCGGGAGGCTATCAACCTGATAGGGGAACTGGTTGCTGAAAACGGTTACAATGATGGCGGTGAGTGCCTTATGTTCGCGGATAAAGAGGAGATATGGCATTTCGAGATCGTCGGGAACGGGAGCGAAAGAATCGGAGCTGTATGGGTAGCGCAGCGTATTCCCGATGATCATGTGGGCGTAACAGCCAATGCCAGCAGGATAATGGAGATCGATCCCGACGATACTGAAAATTTCATGGTCTCCTCTAACGTATACGACGTAGCGATCGATAACGGCTGGTGGGACCCTCAGTCGGGAAAGCCATTCAGGTTCTGTTATGCGTATGATCCTGAGGGGAGGATGAGCATGGCGGCCAGGCGCCGCGAATGGAGGGTTTTCGATCTTATAGCCCCTTCACTTGGCCTCGATCCGAACTCCGAAAATTATCCCATATCGGTCAAGCCGGATACTCGTGTCCCGGTCAGGCAATTAATGGAAATTTTCAGGGACACGTATGAGGGTACGGAGTTCGATATGACCAAGTTCATGTATGTCGGGGCCCAGGACGGCAAATTCGAGAAAAGCCCCTATGCCAACCCCTTTATGCACTATGACATGATGCCCTTGTTCAAGGTGAACGGTGGTTGGGGCAGGATGGGGGAAAGATGCATAGCGAGATATTATTGTACCTACATAACGATCACGCAGTCCCGCGGCTGGCTGCCCGACCCGATTGGCGGCCTTGTCTGGTTCGGTTGGGATAATCCCGCGATGACAACATTCGTTCCTCTCTATTGCGGAATATACGATCTTCCTGATACATGGAAACTGAGCGGGCGGCAGGCCTTCGACAGGGATTGTGCCTGGTGGGGGTTCAATCGTGTGGCCGATCTCTCTGCCCAGAAGTGGGGATATATGAGAGCGGATGTCGATTCGGTCAGGACGCTTTTCGAGAAGGAAGCATTCGGGGCGATTCAGGGAGTCGATGACAAGGCCCTGGCCCTTTACGCCACAAGCCCGAAAAAAGCCAGGAAATACCTGACCCGGTACTCGATGGGCTTTGCCGACAGGGTGACAAGCGCTTACTGGGATCTCGGCGATTTTCTCTGGTGGAAATATACAGGGAAGTTTTGATTGTAACCGTCATGAAAGGCGTTTTATAGTCAACTTCTGATCGGGCAGGCCGGTGTCTGTTATCAGCATGGCCGTTTACGGATTTCCGGTTGACAATGACGGATAGATCAGGATTGCGAAAGGAGCGCGCCAAATGACTGAAATCAAGGAATTGCAGGAGCAGAAATGGTGGCGATGGTTTGTTCTTGTCATGGTCAGCGTGATAATGTTCGGGTCGTACTATGTCTATGATTCGCTCAGTCCGATAAATGACAATATCCAAACGGCTATGGGGCTGGATAACTCGAAATTCGGGTTACTTTTTACTTTCTACGCTCTTCCGAACATATTTTTCCTGCTTGTGATCGCCGGCTTTCTTCTCGACAAGATAGGTGTAAGGAAAGCCGGTACGTTCTATGCCTTCCTGATACTCCTCGGGTCGGTTATTACGTCGATCGGAGCCGGTAATTCGTTCGTGCTTATGCTTGTGGGAAGGATGATATTCGGATTCGGTTCAGAGGCGACACTTCTTGTTACCAACAAGGTGATAGCACGGTGGTTCAAGGGGAAGGAGCTTGGCCTGGCCTTCGGGCTGAATATCACGGTTATGAGACTGGGGACGGTACTGGCGTTAAATTCCTCGGCACAGATAGCCGCCAAGACAGGCGCCTGGCGCTGGTCGGTCTGGGCAGGTTCTGCCGTGATGCTGGTATCCTTCGTTCTTTTCATGCTCTATATCTACAAAGACAAGACGATCGATGCGGAATCCGGCGCGGGTGATGATGAGAAGATAGTGGTAAAAGATGTTTTCAATCTCAAACCTGCCTTCTGGGCGGTAACCCTGCTTTGCCTCACATTCTATTCCGCGGTTTTTCCGTTCACGAGTCATGCTCCGCGGTTTTTACAGACGAAGTTCGGGTTAAGCGCTGCCCGGGGAGGACAGTATACTTCGTATATCATGCTGGCCTCGATGATATTCACACCGATACTCGGGTTTCTCGTGGACAGGTTCGGGCACAGGGGCAAGATCATGATGGCAGGTTCTCTGCTGATTGTTCCGGCGCACCTGCTTCTCGGTTTGACGTATGTACACCCGGCTGTAGCCTTTATTCTTCTCGGGATATCGTTTTCGCTTGTGCCTGCAGCCCTGTGGCCGGCTGTACCGATACTTGTGCGCGAGAAATACCTGGGGACAGCCTATGGGATCATAGCGTGGATCCAGAATATCGGGCTGGCAGCATTCCCCTGGCTTGCAGGCAGGGTTGTCGACATGTCGGGCGGGGATTACACGAACATGCAGTGGATGTTTGCTTCTCTGGGGTTTGCCGGACTGGTTTTTTCTGTAATGCTGCTGGTTATAGACAAGCGGGATGCCACTGGCCTGGAACTTCCAAGCGGATATGTCCGGGATACGGCGGACGCGGCTGTCGGGTAAATACCTGGTGGGTAACGGATAAGTACGCGGGGTTTCGTAAAGGGCGGCGGCGGGCACGTGTGCTCCATGCCCCGCCCCTTTTATCCTGTTATGTGCGATGGGGGGGGACAGATTTCCAGTGATCTTTCCCCCAGGATTTATTCGCTGCTGATGATCTTCAGCAGGTCTTTCTCCAGCGATTCTTCGGGTGTTTCGACTATCCTGCCTGTCTCTTCCCCGTTGCGGGAGATGATGATCGTTGCGACCCTTTCGATATCGAAGCTGGACCTGATATCCCTTGACCATTTGAAGACCCGCGCGGGGATTGGCATATCTATCGTAAATCTCGAGCTGCCTACAGCTAACATCCTGATCTCCGATACAGGATATTCCAGTTTTTCGAGGATCTTCCAGAGGCGTGGAATCTCTCTCTGTGAATCGGAACACCAGGTTCCCAGGACACATGTGATCTCTACTGCGAATATTTTTTCCCTGAGCCGCGAAAGGGTTTCTTCATCCGGTTCGAACTCGAAATACTCGCTGTCCCAGGCTTCGAGGTTGGTGATGATATCCTGCCGCGTGACCTCTCCCAGCAGGACTATATAGTCATCCTTAAGTTCGATTCTGTGAGCTTCCATTTTTTCGGGTTCTTTTTTCTCATCGCCGCCAAGAGGAGGGTATAATTCATCCCACCATTCAGGCTCGTCCTTGAGCCACTTGTCGAACCAGGAAAGCTGGGCGTCAGACCATGCTGTCCTCTTTTTGTAATCGAGTATGAAATGGTTCTGGCCGGCATACTTGATATATTCCACTTCTTTGCCGAGGATCTTGAGAGCGGTATACATCTGCTCACTCTCGCCGGGCGGGACATTTGTGTCGGAAGCGCCATGGAGCAGGAGCAGGGGGGTCGTGATCCTGTCGGCAGCGAAGAGGGGGCTCTGGCCCACGTAGATATCCGGCCTGTTCCACGGGTAACTCCCCGCGGCCGATACGGCATTATATGCGTACCCCCAGTACCCTTCTCCCCAGTAGCTCGGTATCATACTGATTCCGGCATGGGAAACGGCGGCTGCGAACAGGTCTGTCCTCGTAATAAGAAGCTGTGTCATGAATCCACCGTACGATGCGCCTATGCAACCGACCCTGTACGGATTGACGAACAGATGGGTTTCAAGAAATTTCCTTGTTCCGTAAATGATCTCGTCAGCCGTGACCTTTCCCCAGTCATTGACATGCGCGGTGGAGAATTCCTGCCCGAATCCGGTAGCTCCGCTCGGTTGAAGCACATAGATTATGTACCCCTTGGCTGCCCAGAGGTTCTTCGGATACCTGCCTCCAAACGCGCGGTTGACAGGTGAAGTGCCCCCGTAGTAGTAAACGATACATGGGTATTTCCTGTCAGGGTCGAAGTCCGGTGGATAATGTACGCGTCCGACGATCGTCCTGCCCTGCTCACTGGTGAAATCCCAGTTTTCGATCTTTCCGAGCCTGACATGTTCGAGCATTTCCCTGCCCGGAAATACCAGTTCCCTGGCTTTGCCGCGCTTCAGGTCGGCGTAGTATATCTTTGCCGGCTGGTCAGCGCCAGAGGCCGAAAAGACAAAGGCCAGCCTGTTTTCAGAGATATCTCCGCTTTTGATGACATCCACGCCGAAATCGAACTTTCTGAACTTCTTTTTCTTCGGATCATATCTGTAACACCTTACATACGAGCCTGTTTCGGCAACTATGTAGATATTTCCGTCGACTTTCGACCAGGTCGCTTCACGGACAGCCGGATCGAAGTCTATCGTTATCGCCTCGGCTGTTTTGCTGATGGGATCAAAGATGAATAGCTGGCCGTCGTAGTCGTTCGGTATCAATCCATCCGGTATATTTCTGCCTGTCTCCCCGAATGTGGATGGCCCACCCGAGATGAGTATCTTTTTCCCGTCCGGGGACCATGTGGCGTTTCTGATCCAGTGGCCTTTCCACAGCAGTTCGGTACTCATATCCTCGAGATCGAGAATGAAGAGCTCCGTGGATGAGAAAGGCCTTTCATGCAGGTTTTCGTAACTCCTCTGCACAAGCATCTTTTTCCCGTCAGGATGGATGTCGCTCACAAAAACGTCATATTTGCCCGTTGCCAGCTTCCTGACAGTGCTTCCCGGTACCGAAGCAAGGAATACAGATGTTCTGTTTCTTGCGTATTTTGTCCGGTCCTGTATGCTTCGGAGCCTCTTGATGCCGGAGTCGTCTTTCTTGTCGTCCTCGTTTACATAGTAGACGATGTACGTGCCATCGGGGCTCCAGGTATACCCTCCGAGTTTTTTGACCCCTTCCACGATTGTTTCGGTAAAGCCGGTGTCGAGGTCCAGGACCCTGATCGACCCCTTCGTGTTCGCCTGGACAGTGTATGACAGGTGATTTCCCGATGGAGCCCACTCTACATTCTTCATGTTGCTTTCATGGATCGAATGAACAAGTTTCCCGTCCGGAAGAGATCTTATCTCTTTCCAGTTTTCCCTCTTGCCGCCGGGTGGAAGGAATTTCCAGTAGCTGATCAGGACAAGCCTGCCGTCGGGAGATACATCTATATTCCCGATATTATCAACATCGAGAATGTGTGAGATGTTCAGAGGGCCTGAAAGGTTGAGAGTGACGACAGGGTCTTCCTCGAAATCCTTGTTTGCCTTGATACTGGCGTCAAAAAGCCAGGCGACGACAGAATCGCCCGGGACAGAGACAGTTTTGATTACGACAAGGTGTTTTCCCTGTTTCAGGTTGACGCTGCCCGACTTTGGATCGCCCGTTTTGCCGGTACCGGTTCCTTTTGTGGATTTGATGACAGATTTGCCATCTATGAACATTTCGAAAGGATCAGTGCTGCGAGCTTCCAGTTCCACCTTCATCCAACGGGGAATCTCTATATATGAAGCGAGGTAGGTAATGCATGGAAATGCCGCGGGAGAGGGAAGAATGACTCCTCCGGTATCCGCGGTGACGGTTGACCACAAAGCCCGGGTTCCACCGGGGAGGTTTTCCTGTGCACCGGGGACAGGTAAAAACCCTTCGATCTGCATATCAGCGAAAGAAAGAAGAAAGTTACCGTCGTTATCTTCTTTTTCTTCCAGGTGGAAAGCCGGCAGTGGTGTCGGGACAGGGCCCAGAATAAGCCACTGCTCGAACCGGAGCGATCTGTCGGGCTCTTTTGCCGCGGCCAGTGAATCGGCAGCATCCTCTTCGGGCGCAATGGGACGGGCAGAGGATATGCCTGGAGTGAAGGCAACAACCATCAAAAATATCATAGCCGGCGCGAGGAGTCTTTCGAACGTCTTTCGCATGATCTCTCTTTCTTTTACAGCTGAAATACTGACTTTGACCGATCGAGAATATAATACAGATAATCCGGCTCAGGTTCAAGCCAGATGGTATCTTTCGGCAGCGATTACATGTTCTTATACGGCGATTATGGTTTGCTTGTTCCATTTAACCCACTGTAATTATCCGGTGATAATGCTCGAAAGCCGGGTATTGCTCTGGCGGCGTGAAAAAATCGTTCTGCTTGAATGCGAAAGCCGACATGATTATATTACGATAATCGAAAATTGATTAATGACCGGGAAATGACCGGTAATTGGGAAATAATCGATGATTTGATGATTTAAAAGAAACGATCAGGGATCAGGTAATGGTTTTTGATCGATTGAAAGGAGCATGTGAAATGTTAAAGAGGAATCTTTCGATTACGTTGGCGATGCTGCTGGCGTTGTGGATCAGTTGTGGAAGCGGCACTAAAGTTGAAACGTCGGGATGGATGTCTTTCAACGAGGGTATCGAGCTTGCCGCAAGGACTGGTAAACCTGTTATAATTGACTTCTTTACATCCTGGTGTAAATGGTGCAAAGTCATGGACAGGGAAACGTTCTCCAACCTGGAAGTGCGCAATTACCTGGAGAAGAATTTTATCACGATAAGGATTAACGCGGAGAACAGAAGCGACCAGTTGAAATTCAAAGGCAGCGTGTACACTCCGGCTCAGCTGACCAGGACTTTCGGTGTAAGAGGGTATCCTTCACTGGCATACCTGGATAGTGACGGGAAGAAGATCATGGTGATTGCCGGATTCAAGAGGCCAGGCGAGTTCATGAAGACAATCAAATATGTCCACGAAGGTTGCTACAGGAAGAATGTTTCCCTCGATCAGTACCTGAAGAATGGCGGCGATTGCGAGTAACGTCAGGCATTATACATGTTTTGAATGGAGGGGGCAGGATGAAGATAGGAGTGCTTACAGGTGGAGGTGACGCGCCGGGACTGAATCCGGCTATCGCCGGAGTCGTTGAAAGAGCCTCGGTATACGGTTACAGG
Organism: uncultured bacterium; assembly: GCA_965370495.1. Taxonomy (GTDB): domain Bacteria; phylum Krumholzibacteriota; class Krumholzibacteriia; order Krumholzibacteriales; family Krumholzibacteriaceae; genus Krumholzibacterium. The sequence goes on along the minus strand of CBDUUV010000021.1, from coordinate 7,494 downwards.
ATAATCGGTTTGAAGCGGGGTTGGGAGGCTCTTACAGTCGAGGACAACAAACAGCATATTGTCGAATTGGGCCCCGAAATAATCCGTGAATACAGCAGGCTGGGTGGAAGCAAATTGCTGTGCAGCAGAACAAATCCTGTTTCTGAGAAAAATGACAGGACGGACACCGTTCTGAAGAATATCAAGAAACTAAAACTCGATGCCATCATAGCCATAGGTGGTGACGATACCCTGGGTGCCGCGGCGATTCTCGCCGACCGGGGAGTATCCGTTATCGGTATACCGAAAACAATCGACCGTGACCTTGCCGGTACTGAGTATTCACTTGGATACGATACGGCGCTTAATGTCATCACGGAATGCACGGAGCGGATCGCTCAGTCAGCAGCATCTCATCAGACGATGTTTTTTCTCGAGGTAATGGGCCGCCATGCGGGTTGGCTGGCGCTGCGCGGTGGGGAAGCAGCATTCGCGGATGTAATACTTATTCCGGAATACGAATTCACTATTGACAAGCTGTCTTCGGTGATCCAGGAAAAACTCGATTTCAGCAGCGGTATCGGTTTTGAGCATTGCTATAAAATAATAGTGGTAGCCGAGGGTGCGCATGTTGTCGGTGAGGAAGAGGTCAGAAAAGACGCGAAACTCGATGAATTCGGGCACTACAGCCTCGGCGGTGTCGGCAACTACCTCAAGGGGGTGATGGAACACAGATTTCACCATACCCGGTATTCGGCCCTCGCGTATCTTCAGCGTGGCGCTCCTCCTTCACAGAAAGACAGGCAGGTCGGGAGGCGCTTCGGTAATGGTGCCGTCGAGATGCTGAAGAACGGGGATACCGGATACATGGTGTCGATAATGCATTCCAGGCTTACAAAAGTACCGCTCTCGGAGGTCAGGAAATCTCCCAGCCTGGTCAATGTGAAAGACCATTACGATACCGACAGGTTGAATGTCAAAATAAAATGGGTAGACAAGGAATGCTAGCGTTTCGTCCCGGCGCCGGTTATCAACTTCTGCGGAACAACCCTACCGTCTCGACATGGTAGGTGCCGGGGAACATATCCACCAGATTGACGCTTGAAAGGATATATCCGGCATCGATGAGTCTCGCTGAGTCCCTTGAGAAGGTCGGCGGTTCACATGATACCATTATCAACTCCCGGGGCCTCAACCTGATAATCCCTTTCAGAACCGAAAGCGGTATGCCCGAGCGGGGAGGGTCTGCTATCAGCAGGTCGGCCTCGCGGACGTTGTGGATTTCTCTTTCGGCAGTTCCCTTTCTGAATCTTACGTTCTCAATGCTGTTGAGTTTCAGTGCAGCCAGGGCGTTGCTGATTGTCTGGGGATTGCGTTCGATGCCAATGGTTTTTTCGGCGATTTTCGAAAGAGGGAACGTAAAAAACCCGACGCCGCAATAGAGATCGACAAGGTTTCTCCTGATCCCGGTCGGCAGCGACAGGGCCAGCTTGATAAGGTCGTCATTCAGATACCTGTTTATCTGGAAAAAGGCCTCAGGGCTAACCGGAAAATTATACCCTCCCGCCTCCATGAGGAGATCCGGCGGGCTGACGTATCCTTTGAGTCCCCAGAAATTGATTGCGTCATACTTGTCCATCCGTACACGTATCCCGGAGCTGGTATTTCGGAATTCATCGGGAATGTTGCGGATCGCCTCCCTCATCTTTTCAGGAAGAAGCAGGCAGCCTTCTTCCGGAAATGGGACGACAGTTGAGGATTCCCGTATCTTGAATCCCGGTTTTCCCTCAGGGTCGAACCAGAAGATTGAGTGGTTTCTGTATCCGGAGCGGGATGGAGATACGATAACATCTTTTATTTCGATATCGATCCTGCCTATCCTTTTCAGGCTTTCAAGCACGGTCGCTTTCTTGATCTCGATTTCATCGTCATAACCGATATGGAGAAAGTGGCACCCGCCGCATTTGCTGAAAACGGGGCACTCCGGAGTGATCCTTGCGGGTGAGGGCTCTACGATATTGAGAATCTCGCCATAGAGGCATTTCTTTTTACGGGAAGTTACAGCAAATTCTATTACGTCACCGGGTGCGGTATATGGTACGAACAGCGTTTCGCCTTCATGGTGAGCAAGGCCGAAACCTCCATATATCACTTTCTTGATTGTTACTGTGTTCTTGCTCACTGGCTTTTTTTCCTCTCCCATCACGGAACATATAACAGGCCGCCTCATGCCTCACAAATCCGGCAGAATGCTTCTTCTGCTGATAGTACTCTGCTTTGAGGTGGCCCGAACTCTATGCCAGGAATTATACAAGGTTTTTTGTTGAGATGGTACAAATGATTTGTATTGAATCCGAACGGGACAAAACTGTATTATCCTCTGGCGACCTGTGGTTTGAGATAAGATAGTTTATCAGATCGGATAGATACTGTGCGGATAGGAATGATACTGAAGGGAAAGATCCCGCCACCTGACATCAGGATCGAGAAGGAAGCCGGGACACTGATTGCCGAGGGTCACGAAGTCCATCTTCTTCTCGAGAAAGGACGTTCCCAGCGAGAGACTGAAGAAGTGGACGGAATTAAGATGCTCCGTCAAGTGGAGATGGGCAGGTTGCGGGAGAAATGGCACAGGTACACATTTTCCTATACTTATCGTGATCCGATGTGGAGAACCGCGATCCGTGATTTTGTTGCTTCACGTGGTATAGAAGTCCTTCACATTCATGATCTTCCCCTTGTCGGCGAAGCGCTCCGGGTCGGAAATGAACTCGGGGTACCTGTCGTTGCCGATATGCATGAGAATTATCCCGGGGGGCTGCAGGTCTGGTATACGAACAGGCTGAAGAAAAAGACGATTTACAATTTCAAAAGATGGGCCCGTTATGAGCGTGAAGCGCTTTCCCGGTCCGACGCGGTTATAGCAGTCATAGAAGAGTCGAAGGAACGGATAACGAATCTCGGGATCCCTGCCGAGAAAATATTTATAGTACCCAATACGGCTCATGTGGAAAGAATTAATATACCTCTCGATCCGGATATAACCGGCCAGTACAGGGATCGGTTCATGGTTTCCTATATCGGCGGGTTCGCTCCCCACAGAGGTCTTGATATTGTAATACGTTCTCTGCCGCTGCTCAGGGATAAAGTGCCCCGGTTGAAGGTAGTCCTGGTCGGTAACCGTAACAAGCCGTATATGGATTACCTGAAAAGACTGGTGGACAGTCTCGGATGCGGTGACCTGGTAGAGATGCCGGGGTGGCAGCCTTTCGAAAAGATATGGAGCTACATCGATTCGAGCAGGATATGCCTCGTTCCCCATTCCAGGAATCCACATACCGACACGACCATACCGCACAAGATTTTTCAGTACATGATGGTGGAAAAACCGGTGATCGTGAGCGATTGCCCGCCCTTGAAGAGGGTCATCGAGGATGCCGACGGCGGACTTGTGTTCAAACACGATTCTCCGGAAGAACTGGCGCAATGTATCATAAGGTTATACAAAGATGAAGATCTCCGGAGGAAGACCGGGAAAGCAGGACAAGCTGCTTTCCTCGACCGTTATAACTGGGACAGTACGAGTGGCGATCTGAAAAGGTTATACAGAGGGTTGGCTGACAGGAGAAAAGGGAAGAAATGAAGGTAAAATTGCTCGACCTGGTATCACAGCATGAAGGGATCAGGAATGAAATCAGCGAGGCTGTCTCAGGAGTCTTTGAATCGCAATATTTTATTCTTGGCCCGAAAGTAGAAGAATTTGAAAACATGGTCGCGCTTTATTGCGGCGTTTCCCATGCGGTGGGCGTCGCTTCCGGTTCCGATGCGATCCTTCTGGCGCTTATGGCCCTTGATATCGGTTCCGGAGACGAAGTGATCACTACTCCATACACTTTTTTTTCCACCGTCAGTTCGATCACGAGGCTGGGAGCGAAACCGGTCATGGTCGATATCGACCCCGGGACGTACAACATCGATCCGAAGAAAGTGGCCGGGGCGGTTAATGACCGTACAAAGGCGGTCCTTGCCGTCCACCTGTTTGGCCAGACAGCCGATATGGATGCTCTCAATGAGACGGTGGCAGGCAGAGGGATACCCCTGATCGAGGATGCCTGCCAGTCGATAGGGGCGACATACAAGGGACGCAGAGCGGGTTCTCTCGGAAGAGCCGGATGTTTTTCGTTTTTCCCTTCCAAGAACCTGGGTGGGTGCGGTGACGGCGGGATGATAGTGACAGATGACGCCGGGTTTGCGGCGAAATGCCGGATGCTGAGAAATCATGGCGGTCATGAAAGATATTACCACGATGTTATCGGCATCAACAGCAGGCTTGACGCTCTCCAGGCAGCTGTTCTGATGGTCAAGATGAAATACCTCGACCGGTGGAGCAGTGGGCGAAGAAAGAACGCGGATTATTACAAGGAGAGATTATCGGGTGTAGAAGGAATCACGGTTCCGGTCATCGGGAAGGAAAATGTCAGCATATATAACCAGTATGTGATCCGTACCGGGAAGCGCGACGGGTTGAAATCGTTTCTCGGCGAGCAGGGGATCGGGTGCGAGATCTATTATCCGGTACCCCTTCACCTTCAGAAATGTTTCAGTTTTCTCGGTGGCGCCGAGGGAGACCTGCCCAATGCCGAGGAGGCGGCCCGGCAGACACTGGCTATACCCATTTATACGGAACTTGCTGAAGCAGAGCAGGATTATGTTGTTGAAAAGATAAAAGAGTTCATGAAAATCACAGAATGAACACGATGCGGTGGAGTGCAAAAGGGACAGGTTCGGGTTGAAAGTAGTTTGTTTTTCCGAGATCCAGTGGCGTTATGTCAGGACGCGGAAACAGCAGATCATAAGCCGTTTTCCGGATGACTGGGATATCCTGTTTCTTTCCAGTGTTGTTGCCGGAAAGAAGAACAATTTCAGGCCTCTGAAAGATGGCAATGTCACGCATGTCTGCATACCCGTCTTCAAGAATTTTCCACAGAAAGTGCTGAAAAAGATATTCTCCCTGCCGCCCGCGCGCTTCCTGTGGAACCTCGTTCTTTTCGTCTGGGTCAAGTGGATCCTTCTTGTGACAGGTTTTTCGCGGCAAGACAGGGTTTTCTATATTTCGAATATCTACTATTCTGCGATCCTGCCCTTCTTTCCCCGCGCCTTCAGCCTGTATGACTGCAATGACGATCCAATGGAATTTCCCGGTACACCCGCCTGGGCAGGAAAGTATTTCAGCCGGCTTGCCGCTATGGCAGATACGGTTGTCGCGGTCAGCCGCGGACTGGTCGGCAGGTTGAAAAGCATGGGAGTGAAGGATGTTCGGTATATAGGCAACGGTGTTGACTACGAGCTGTTCATGGCGGCTATTGGGGAAGGCGAGCCGGATGAGATGAAAGCCTTCAAACGGCCTCTCCTTGGGTATTCGGGAGCGATCGCCCCCTGGTTTGATATGGAACTGCTTGACCTGATTGCCGGTACTTTCCGGGATGCCTCGATAGTTCTTTTCGGGCCGTTGTTCGAGCCGCGCAGAAAAGAACTGATGAACATCATGGAAAAGCGCGGGAATGTACATTACCTGGGATCCAAGCCATATGAAAAACTCGGGGCATATATAGCCGCCCTTGACGTATCCATGATTCCACTCCAGATGAACGAACTTATGCGGATGGCCGATCCCAACAAACTCTACGAATACGCGGCAGCTGAAAGGCCGATAGTCACATACAAATTCGCGGAAGAAATGGAAGAACTCGGGGATATTGTTTATCTCGCCGAAACAAAGGAAGAATTCATCGACAGCATACATAAAGCGCTGGATAAGGGGGCTGACAGGGAGAAGCTGAGGGAATTCGCCCGGAAAAGCAGCTGGCAGACCCGTTCTGAGGCTATGGTATCCCTTATCAGGTCGAAGGCCGGGCAACTTTGCTGAAAAAAGAGGGCTGTATGATTCAGGAAGCATTATCCACAGAGAAAAAGGTGCATTGGGAGAATTGTCCGCCAGGAGAGGGCGTGTAGCATTGCATAAATTATTGTTTTCGGCCAGCCTGTTCGTGTTCCTTGCCATAATTCTTTCGGGATGTTCGGGGAGTAAGGATACTAATGATCTGTATCTCCTGGAGGAACTCGAAACTGCTTCAGGGATCAAAGATCCCGCCAGGAGGATTGAGCGCCTGGAACTATTCACCAGGGTGCACGAAACTCATCCGTACCGTGTGCTTGCATATACCAGGGCCATGGAGACAATGGCTGCTGACTGTAATGATCTCGATGGAGCATTGTCCATGTTTGACGAGGCCCTGTCACGCGAAGATGAACCTGCCGTCAGGGGAGAACTGCTGTACAGGAAATTCTCCTATTTCTGGAACATCGACAGGGAGAAGGCCGTCAGTCTCGCCGAAGAGTTGCTGGATACAGAAGAGTCTGATTACAAGATGTTTCTGTATTTCGGTTATTACCTGATGGAAGAGAAGGGGAAATCGAGCCTCGCGCAGAGATGCCTGGAAAAAGCAGCGGAGAATACTGACGATCAATTGAAAAAAGATCATATCCACTCTGTCCTGGCCGAACTGTATGACAGGGAAGGGACCAGGGAAAAAGCGTTCGATATTCTTCAGAAGGCTTCCCGCTACACCTTTTCCAATGAACTTCTCGGCAGATACCTGTGGGAAAAGGGGGACAGGGAGAAAGCCCTCGAATCGTATATCAGGCTGGTCGCCGGTGCCCCCGGCTACAGGGAACATGTCAGGCTCGATAGCCTGTACGCGCTTGTATATCCCGGCCTGGAAAACCTCGAAAACAGAATCCTGAAAGATCGATTCGGTGATGAGGGGCTCGTTCCGGATATGAGTTTTACCGATATCAGGGGTAGAATACACACCATTTCGGATTACCGGGGGATAAAGCTGGTGATCAGCGCGTGGAGCCCTACCTGACCTCCCTGTATTGCGGAGTTGCCGCAAATGGAAGAGCTGAAAAAACTCGAAAGCAGATTCGGTTTCAAACTTCTCCTGATGGACGCAAAGGGAATGCTGGGTAAGACGCGCGAGATCCTTTCGGAAAAGAACGTTACTATCCCGCTGTTGCTGGACAGCCACTCGTACGCGAGAAACACGCTGAATGCCATGTATACACCAACGACCTTCATAATCGATGAGAATGGCGGGTTGAGAGCACGGCTTGTCGGAGGCACGGAGGATTTCGAGGAGACCGTAACCTCCATTCTCGAGAAATTATAAATGAAATCAGCCGGGAGACCTCCGCCGGCTCTGATCTCGAGGAGTTGTATCAGTGCTTTAGAGATATGGCGATTATGTTTTTTTGCATCCCTTTTGCCCCGGTTCTTTCTTGAGGTGCCAGTATTTCTGCCACTCCCGGTACCGGGAGTGATATTCCCTTTTTCGCAAACAACGCCCTTATCGGCTGTATCCACAACGGGTTCGGGGAGTTTTCCATGCCCGGCACCAGACGTGGGTTTTTTGGTTTTTCCTCCAGAGAACCCGGGGCTCAACTTACTCCCGG
>CBDUUV010000020.1:0-28043 GCA_965370495.1 uncultured bacterium | reverse complement strand
ACCGAGTGGGTAACGGGGTGTGCGTTGCTTGTAAAAAAAGAAGTGATAGACGATATAGGGGTCCTTGATCCCTCATACATAATCTATTGTGAAGACGTTGATTTCTGTCTGAGGGCCGTGAAAGCGGGATGGAAGTGTTTTTATGAACCATCGGCAAAGGTATGGCACAAGGTCAGTTCAAGCAGTGGTGGCGGGCTGACGTCTTTCAAGCTCGAGAATCGGATGGTAAGTACCAGCAGGCTCTTTGTGAGACACAGGTCGGTATGCTGGCGTATCCTGATGTTTCCCGCTCACCAGGCGTTGTATCTGTTTCTGCTGGCCGGACTGCTGATATCAGGGAAATGGTCCCTGGCGAGAGGATGCCTGCGAGCCGCAGGCAGAATAATCTCAGGTAACGGCTCGCAAGAAACCGATATATGACCCGGAGCATCATTCATGCAGCTTATGTACAGGGCAGCCTTTCCGCCGAAAGAGCAGGGGGGGGCAGCACGTCTGCTTGCGCCCCGGTTCTTCGGTAATTTTCAAGGTTTACTAGAGTAGTGGAAAATGTTATCATTACTGTAGTTGTGTAGAAAAAATCCCATAGGAGGCTGTCTTTGTCTAAAAGAGTCAGGCCCGGTGATTTGAAACGGCAGGAGTTCGATCCTGTCGCTCTGTTTGATTCCGCAGCGGGTTGGCGCAAAGCTGTTATTGTCACGGTCTTTCTGCTCGTTATCCTGTCTATTCTGATGCCGGAGTTGATCTTTCAGAATAAGATATTCCTGGTTCCGGATACGAAGGCTCCGATCAGTTTTCAGGAAGTTGGAAGAGAGTCTCTCATGTCGGGGACCTATCCGTTATGGAACCCGTACATCTTTTGTGGAATGCCGAGTTACCACAGTCTTGCCTACGCGCCGTTTGTCTATCCGGTGTCATTTGTCACCTATATCCTGCAAAACTACCTTGGATTTCCGGAAATGACATGGTTTCTGATCCATTACTTGATGGCAGCTGTCGGGGTATATCTGCTGTTGCGCTCGTTTGGTGTCAGAAGCTCCGTTTCCCTCCTGGCTGGTACTTTGTTTATGATCATGCCTAATTTTCTGGCGAGCGGCGCGAACGGACATGGTTCCAAGATCTGCGCAATCGCGTATATGCCTTTTGCTTTCCTTTTCTGCAGGAATATTCTCAATGGAAACAGGAGAATGATGAACGCTGCCCTGCTGGCGATTATTCTGGGATTTCAAATGCTCAGGGGGCACATTCAGATCTCGTATTACACTTTCCTTCTGATCGGGGCACTGTTTCTTTTCGAATCGGTCCATCTTTTCAGGACGGGTAAAGGGCGGGAAGTGGCTGTTATTCTGGGTTTTATCTTCGCATCCATGGTAATGGCTCTAGGTATAGCTTCTGTTTTAGTGTTCCCCGTCAGGGATTACGCGGAGTATTCGATCCGGGGGGGAGGAGGGCTGGACTACGGTTATGCCACCGGGTGGAGCCTGCATCCGAAAGAGCTCCTGACCTTTATCTTTCCCTGGGCGTTTGGGTTCGGGAAGGATACATACTGGGGAAAGATGCCGTTTACGGTTTCTCCCAACTATCTGGGTGTTCTTACAGCGGTTTTTTCAGTTGTCGGTATGATGGTAATACGCAGCAGGTGGAAATGGTATTTGTTGATAATAATGGTTGTGTCGACAATTATCAGTTTCGGACGTTTCTTTCCAGTGCTGTACGATCCGATGTTCAGATTTTTTCCCTTCTTCAACAAGTTCCGTGTCCCGGTCATGATCATTATTGTTCAGCAGCTTGCCGCTGTGGTACTCATGGGTATGGGTATAGAGGAATACCTGCGGCTCGCATCGAGGGATGAATTGCCAAGGCCGCTCAGAAAGGACAGGATCAAGTGGCTTCTTATCGGGTCTCTTGTCCTTTTCCTGCTTGTCGTGGCTGGTGCGAAAGGAATCCAGAGGAATCTTCTCGAAAGCGTGTCGGTACGTGGCAGGGTACGCCCCGAATGGATCAGGATGGCGGTTTCGGCTTATACCGGAGACCTTGCCAGGACAGTATTCTTTTTCGTCGCGGCTGTCTTCTCGCTTTTTTTCGTATCATGGAAGAAAACCGGGGGAGGGCTTGTCGTTGCCGGATTAATGGTGCTGCTTATCTTCGATATGTTCACCGTCGATTATTCGATTCTTCATCCTGACAGGAGCTGGAATGCGGACGGGTACAGGATTATCAGGCCGGTTGCTGCCAGAGAGTCGTACAAGAAACCGAATAAAGTGGCTGAATACCTGGCCGGAGACCCTTCTTTGTTCAGAATTTTTCCGGTTCCGGTATACCAACCCGGGAGATGGGGTCATAGTATTCCTCTTTTCAACGACAACAGTTTCATGATGTCGGGTATATACTCTATTGGCGGATACCATGCCGCGAAACTGAAGAATTACCAGGATGTCATGGATGTCATGTTTGCAAGCTTCAACAGGCGTGATATTCCACGGCAGATCATCGATATGCTGGGGGTAAAATATTTTGTATCGATCTATCCGGTTTTCCCGGAAGGATCGGAGTTCAACCTCGTGTATGAGAGCGAAAAAACATATATCTACAAGAATCCCGGAGCGCTTCCCAGGGTGTTTTTTGTCGACAAGATCAAGGTGATGCCGCTCGATGACACCCTTACGGCTCTTGTTTCAAACACGTTCGACCCGGCGAGGGAAGTGATCCTCCAATCCGTACCGGATGGAATAATAGAATCGGCGGAGGGAAGCAGCGCGACGATAACAGACTATTCCCTCAATTCTGTGAGTATGGATGTTCATGTCGAGAAACCATGTATTATGGTCGTCAGCGAGATAGATTATCCCGACTGGCGAGTCACTGTCGATGGAAAGGAAGAGGAGATACTCACAGCGAATTATTGCCTCAGGGCGCTTCCGCTGGCGGCAGGCGACCATGAAGTGGTTTTTCGTTTCGTTTCACCGATTCTCAGGAAGGCTCTGGCCGTATCGGTTTTGTCCCTTGCGATAGCTCTTTTTGCCGCGGTTTTTTCAGCAATAATCACTGGAAGGAAGGGGAACTGATTTGGAAGCCCTTGTCGTGATTCCTACGTACGAGGAAAAGGAGAATATCAGGAATATCATTGACACGGTCCTGACCCAGGGCGAAGGCATAGAGGTGCTGGTTGTCGACGATAATTCTCCGGATGGTACAGGTAATATCGTCGATGAAATGGTTGGGGCTGAACCGCGTATTCACATCATTCATCGTGAAAGCAAGATGGGATTGGGCTCGGCATATATTGCCGGATTCAAATGGGCGCTGGCAAATACCGACGTGAAATATATTTTTGAGATGGATGCCGATTTTTCCCATGATCCCGGTGAAATACCTGTTTTTCTCGAGACCATAAAAGATAATGATCTTGTGATAGGTTCGAGATATCTCGACGGAATAAGGGTCATCAACTGGCCGTTGAGCAGGCTTATCCTGAGTACGGGAGCGAACATCTATACAGGAATCATCACGGGTATGCCATTTAAAGACTCTACGGGTGGGTACAAATGTTTCAGGAGAGAAACACTGGAACAGCTACCGCTTGATACTATACGGAGCGACGGGTACTCGTTTCAGATCGAGATGAATTTCTTCTGTTGGAAAAAAGGTTTCCGTATCAAGGAAATTCCCATAATATTCGCTGACAGGAGAATCGGAGTGTCAAAGATGTCCACCAGGATCATATGGGAAGCGGCGTTCATGGTATGGCGTCTGAGGTTTATGTCTCCCCGGCGATGGAAGTAAATGGATCTTTCAATAATCATCGTTACTCACAATAGTCTTGTACCGGTCGGGAAGTGCCTTTCTTTACTTGAGAAGCACCCGCCGTCCTGCGAGTACGAGACGATAGTTATCGACAATGCCAGCAGTGATGGTACACCCGGAATGATAGCATCTGGATACGAACAATGCGCTCTGGTCGTAAACGATGATAACAGGGGATATTCCCGGGGAGTTAATCAGGGTATCGACCTTTCGGATTCGGAGATGATTCTTATCCTGAACCCGGATATCGAGGTGAGAGAGGGATCAATCGACAGGTTGCTCGAATTCATGAAAGATAACCCCGATGCCGGAATGGCCGGATCGAAACTGTTCTATCCTGATGGTACACTTCAGTATTCCTGCCGTTCTTTCTACACTGTCAGCACCCTCTTTTTGAGACGTACGTTGCTCGGCAGGTTATTTCCCCGCGCCAGGGTTTTGAAAAAACACCTGATGACAGATTATGACCATGATCTGTCAAGGAAGGTAGACTGGTTGATAGGAGCCTGTCTCATGGTACGCCGGGAAGCGGTCAGGAAAGTCGGAAAGATGGATGAGAGGTTCTTTCTGTACTTTGAGGACACCGATTGGTGTTTCAGGATGCATCATCATGGTTGGGGTGTCTATTATGTGCCCGATTCAGTCATGATCCACAACTACGAAAGGTCCAGCGCGAAATCGATGTTCAAAAAACCCTTTCTGCTGCACCTGCTAAGCCTTTTCCGTTATTACGAAAAATGGAATGTCTTCTTTTATTTCTTCAGGCGTCATCGTGGGGCCATCAAATCGTTTGTCTTCGCCCTGGCGGATTTTGTAGCTATCAACGCCGGGTTCTTGGCGGCTTATTATTTACGCGAATATATGCAGAGCTTTTTTACATACGGGCTCTATCCTCTTGACTGGTACACATTTTTTATTCTGTTTTACAATTGTATTTTTTTCATGGCATTTCTGTTCGGAGGACTCTACGGGATACACAGGGAGACGGGGGCGGCGCTGGAATTTTCCCGTGTTGCCAGGTCTGTCTTTGTGACATTTGCAATTCTGCTTGGAGCTACATACCTCGCGCGTATAAGGATCTACTCGAGAGCTGTCCTGGGAGCGCAGGCAATCTTTACGCTTGTGCTGGTATTCGGGCTACGGCGCATGATCAGGATGTTTCACAGGCAGCTTGTCAGAGCAAGTTTTGATCTCAAGAGAGTCGTTCTTGCCGGAAACGAAATTGAGGTTGCTGAATTCAACGACCTCGCCATGTCTGATCCCGGTTTTGGAATCGATATCGTCGGGCATATTTCTGAAAGGCCTGATTCGCTGGGGCCTGTTACGCGGCTGGATGAGATTATCGAAAAATTCAGGATTCAGGAGATTATAATCCTTCCTTCGCATCTCGAGCAAGGCTCGGTTCTGCCGTTTCTATCCGGTTCGGGAAGGCGTATGCTGGAAATAAAAATCGTATCTCCGGCGGCCAGGTTCATCGGCAGGGGTGTTCGTGTCGAGAGGCTGGGCAGCAAGTATATCTTCTCGATAGAACATGGAGCGCAGTTTCTGTTTCTTCGGGCCTTTCAACGCGTGTGTGATGTTCTCGCGGCCCTGGTCGTTATTCCTTTTTCCGTCCTGTTTTCGGGATTCTACAGGATTATTGCCGGCAGGAAGGGAAAAATGAGGTTCTTTTCTGAAGAACGTATAGGGTATCTGGGTAAACTATTTGCATGGCCGCGGACTGTAAAATCTTCCGGTACGGAAGCTGCGGACATTTTCAAGACGCGTATATGGCTGGACCTGCTTGCAGGAAAGGTCAGCCTGGTCGGGCCACCTCCACTTCTTCCTTCATGGCACATGGATGATGGCAGGATGCCTCAGAGGGTCAAGCCCGGTATAACAGGTTTGTGGCGCATATTGCCATCCGATGGCTGGGTATCAGCCGTTGAAGACGAGATCATTGAATCGAGATTGCGTTCCGTTACCGATTATCTGGAAATACTGTTCAGGTCCCCCGGGATCTGTAAGTCAGGAATATACCCAGGGTGGTTTTTCAACAAGGGGGAGTAATCCGTGAAGAAGTTGTTTTTTTTCATCACTATATCTCTGTTCTTTGTGGCCGGTCTGGCACAGGGAGCTCCCGGAGACTGGAATCTTTTTCTCGACGCCAGCGCTGTGAACAGGATCACCTGTACAGGCGACAGTCTATGGTGCGGTACGAACGGCGGGATACTTCTGTTCGACCTGACGGATTCGACGTTTACACAGTTTTATGACGGGCTCCAATTGAAATCGAATGATGTCACGGCAGTCACGATCGACGGGAACGGCAGTATCTGGGCCGCGTTCGCAGGAGAAGGAATAGTAAGAATCGACAATGCCGACTATGATCCTTCCGTGACCCATTACAGCGAGAACGCGACACTGCTCCTGAGCGACAGTGTCACCTGTCTGGTATCGGTTGAAGAGGATGTATATTATGGTTCAGCAAACGGCGCGGCAAAATTCTACGATAACCTTCTTCATTCGCTCGAGCCCACTCTTTCTGACAGCCTCAGTGGAAAAAGAATCAATGATATGATTTTTGATGCTGATGAAAATACTCTGTGGATAGCGTACGAGGATGGTGTTGCCGGATTCGACAGGGGTACATTTGCCTGTATATTATACCCTCTGGGTAGTTCGTATTCTCTCTGCGAGCATGATGGGATGATCTACTGTGCCACGGAGGCTGGAATACAGAGATATGACGGCGTATCATGGACTGATTACGGATCCTGGTTTCATGTCATGCCCCCTGTTGGAGTGGCCTCCGGCGGCGGGGATATCTTCGTGGTCACGAACGAAAGGGTGTACAGACATAACGGCGTCTACTGGCAGAGCGTGTACGCTGCCCCTATGAAATCGATGTTTTTCGGCCTTTACAGGATCGGCGCCAACCATCTGAAGACTATCGCGGTCGACGGTAATGGTACTCCATGGATAGGGGGAAAGGTGGACGATCCTTTGAGAGGCAGCTATATTTCCACCGTCATCGATGGGGTGTGGCATAACAAGGCTCCGGAACTCTTGAGTAATAATAATGTCGTAGCACTTGATACAGCCCCGGGGGGAGGGGTCTGGGCCAGTACAAAGTATGGCATCAGTTACAGGTCGGGTGACGGGGACTGGATATCGTATACAAAGATGAGAATGGATGTCGGGCATGACGATGCCCTGTCATACTTTTTGAACAATCTGGCCATATTGTATGATTCAAGAAATATTTTCTGGTGTAACGCGATGAATTACGATCTTGATATGATAGATGTCGGAGATCCGCTTGACAAGAGCGATGACCTGTGGATGCATTTTTCGGTTGATGACGGGACTACGATAACGTCAGACAGGTTTTTAAGAGCGAAGGAAGACCCGGCCGGTAACAGGTGGTTCATCTCTGATGATGATTATCAGGCCGATGGTAAATGGGGAATCAATATAACAAATACGTCCGTTTCAGAATGGCTCGAAGTCAATCCCCTCACTCATGGGTCCATGGCCAGCGGAAGTGTTTTTGACATTGCCTTCGATGATTACGGCGTGTATATCGCGATGCGGGGTTACGGCGTTCAGTACTGGCGCACCGGAGGATTCGACTGGAATACCCTTGTATCACAGTCAGGGGATTTCTGGATTTCTTATCTGGACCAGGAAAATCTTTCCACTACCCATTTGAATGCGATAGAGCTTGGAAATGACGGATCCATATGGCTTGCTACGTCGGGCGGGCTTGTAAAGTACAAATCAGGGGTGGTTGATTCATTCAAAGTCAAGACGGGATATGGTGGCGAGGGCCTTGTCGGTATGGTTGTTCTTGACCTGGAACTGGACGGCTACGGCAATCTGTGGGTTGCGACGAACCAGGGGCTTAACAGGATCAATACCAGGGGTGTGATAGACCGGGCGTACACTACGACCACGTTCTGGGAAAAGAATTTCCAGTTCGTGTATCCGAGTTCGGTCATTTCGCCGTTGCCTTCTCATATATGCATGACACTTGCATGTGACCAGGAAGAGAATTATTTGTGGATTGGGACTGACAGAGGGGTTGCGCGTCTCGATGTGACGCCGCAGGAAGAAATACAACTCCCTCTTTCCGAAGTTATCCTGTATCCGAATCCGCTTTATTATCTGCGGGGGGATACGTCACTGAAGATATCCCAAATATCCGGCACTGTGGATATCCGGGTCTATAACCTTGAAGGTGAACTCGTTCATGAAGCCAATGGTGTTTCTGATGGTGAGGAGGCATGGGACCTGCTCAGTATTAACGGGTTCAGGATAGTGTCCGGGATTTATCTCGTGAAGATAACGGGCGCCAGTAAGACTGAGATCAGAAAGGTTGCGGTCATCAGGTGAACAAAAGCGGTAAAAAGAGGATCCTGGTAGTCGGTGCCGGAGAAGCCGGACGGATGATCGCCGGGGAAATAGAGAAGCATAGCGAGCTGAATATGGAAGTCATCGGATTTATCGATGACGCCCCCGGGTTTGACGCGATGTCGATCGGGCTGATACCGGTAATGGGGAAAACGAATGAGCTCGAGCAAATAGCTGCTGAACATGAGGTAGATGAGATACTCATAGCGATTCCTACCGCCCCCGGGCGTTTTGTGCGTAATATGATGAGGCGCTGCAGGCGTGCCGGTGTTCCTTACAAGATTGTGCCCGGTGTAATGGAGATCATCAAGGGCAATGTCCATATAGACCAGATCCGGGAATTGAGGGTCGAAGATCTTCTCGGACGCGAAACTGTGAGTTTCGACATTGATTCAGCCCGCAGGGAATTATCAGGCAGGAAGATCCTGGTAACAGGAGCAGGAGGCTCGATTGGCAGCGAACTCTGCCGCCAGTTGGCCAGGGTCAAGCCGGGCCGGTTGATTATGCTGGGAAGGGGTGAGAACAGGATATTCGAGATCGAGGAGGAATTGCGCTCCACATATCCCGAGCTCGGAATATCAACGTCGATCAGTAATCTTACCGATGAAGAAAAAGTCTTCAGGATAATGCGGGAAATATCTCCCGATATTGTCTATCACGCGGCGGCTCACAAGCATGTTCATTATATGGAAAGAGACCCGTCTGAAGCGGTAATCAACAATGTCGGGGGAAGTATCAATGTGATCAGGGCTGCTGACAGGTGTGGGGTGGAACGATTTGTCTATATTTCTACAGACAAGGCAGCCAACCCGAGTGGTGTGATGGGGGCGTCCAAGAGGATTACCGAACTTTATCTCAAATCGTACAAAAGCGAAAGCCGGTGCAGGTATATAACCGTGCGTTTTGGAAATGTTATAGGAAGTGCGGGAAGTGTTGTTCCACTTTTCCTTAGGCAGATCGATTGGGGAGGGCCTGTAACTGTTAGTGATCCGGAAGCAACCAGGTATTTCATGACTGTCAAGGAAGCAGCTTTTCTCGTTATACGTTCATCGATAATCGGAAAAGGCGGAGAGACTTATATTCTTGATATGGGGGAAGCGCTCAACATATACGAAATGGCCCGGGATATAATCATGCTGACCGGCCATGAGCCCGAGTCGGAGATAGCAATCAGTATTTCTGGTTTGCGCGAGGGTGAGAAGCTTCATGAGGTGCTTGTAAATGAGGAAGAGGCACTCGAATCGTCCGGTGAAGAGAAAATTTTGCTGGCGAAGACATCGATGCCTCCTCCAAATGGTCTTGAAGAGAATATCGCACTTATTATAGAGGCGGCGAGAAAAGGGGATAGTGACCGTGTAATCGATATCATGTCACTCCTTATTCCCGCCTTCGGCAACCGTGATTGAGCGGTTATCTGATCGAACGGGGTGCCGATGAGAATCCAGATAGAATATGATGTCGCCGGTGAAGAAATCCTTGATTTTATCATGGGGTTTCCCCAGGCAACATTTTTCCACACACCGGCCTGGATGGAAATACTCGTTTCATCATTTCCCGCGTTCAGCGGTGCCTGGCTGACGGCGCGTAAAGGTACGGTTCTGGAGGGTATCATGCCCTTTGTGAGAGTTGATCGAGGCCTGTTCTTTTCCCTGTGGGCCATGCCATTCGGAACCTACGGAACACCCGTGTCAGGAGAGCAGGAGGTTATCCGGGCATTGACTGACAAGTTTGCCTCGATCGCGAATTCTCCGCGTTGTCTTGAAGCCGCTGCAGCTCTTTTCGATCTTGACCTGGAACAGGGGCGGTTTGCTTCCGTGGGGCCTGGAGTGGGAGAGTGCAGCCTGATTCACCTGAATGGTGATTTTGAGGAATACAGGTCGAAAGGCCTGAGTAGCAAAAAAAGACAAATATGCAATGGGTGCGAAAAGGAAGGGGTCGAGGTCAGGTTGCTTGGCGACGAGAGGGAACTGTCCCTTTTCTACGAAATATATTTGTCGGGATCGACCGGTTGGGGTGGAGTTCATCCGTACCCCAGGAGATTCTTCGACCAGCTTTTCAGAAGGAGAAATGATGGGGTCATGATCTGGGGCGCCTTTTTTGAAGAAAAATTACTCGGTGGGCATATTGATATGTATTTCGGGCGGATGGCTCAGGCATGGCAGGCAGGGATGTCCGATCGTTCACATAAAATGGGAATCGCGTCATTCCTTGTTTATAAAGCTGTTGAGGAAGCCATCGACAGGAAGATAAAGATTTTCAACCTCGGCAGCAGCGGTAGTGACGGTGGAATGATGTTTTTCAAGAAATCGATGGGTGGAGAGGCATATTTCTACCCCGTACTGGAAATTCGAAAGAAATGGTGGAAATGGCTCCGGAGAAGATGATTGCAGGGAGATCCAGGCTTGCCGGGAATGCTGTTTCCCTGGCGGTCTCAGGTGCTGCCGGTGTGATATTTACACTGATTCAACTGAGTATCCTGAGCAGGTCGCTCGAGGGCGAACTTTTTGGTGTGTTCGTTGTGCTCAGGGGATTCTCACTTCTGCTGTCTACCATCATTCTTGTCGGTCTGCCGCAGATGCTTATCAGATTTCTTCCCTCTTTCCAGAGCAGGGGGGAGGAAGCAAAGGCGCTAAGACTTTTTCTGGCGTCATCGGCTGTAGTCCTGTTCCTTGGGGTTTTGATGTATTTGGGGGCGGGGGCGGTGAAAGGACTCGTTCCGGCCACAGCCGAAGATTTTCTGTCAGAGGATGTATTATCCTGGATGGTGCTTGCATCGATAGCGATCGCACTGAAATTAATCCTGTATGGAGGGTTCACCGGTTTGCGGGAGATGCGTCTCCAGATGATGTTCGAGTTGGGCTACCTTGTGATATTGACATTCTTTATCCTGTTGTTCCGGTTACGCCTTGATCTCCTGATACTTTTCAAACTGATATGCATACTGAACGGGATCATCTTTGTGCCGGGCGCGACAGTGTTTGTTGTCAGTGTATACAGGTCGACCGGCCCAGAAAAAAGACATGTCGTCGAGGGGGTTGTTCTACCGTCGTTTTTTCCATACCTGGGATACTCGCTTATTCTTGGTTTTGTTGCCCTTGCTTTTTCCGATTTTGACAGGTTTGTGATGTCCTCGGTCCTTTCATTTTCAGCGATATCAATTTTCCATATTGCGTCGAGGGTTAACAGTCTCATCAAGAGGTTTCTGGCATTTCCTGTCATTGCTCTTCAGCCGGAGGTTACAAGGATATATGAAGAAGGAAGATGGGAAGAACTTTCAGAAAAGATAGTGTTGTTCACAAAAACTACGGTGATCGCGGCTTTCTTTTTTGTGATGCTTGCAGCTGTTGCTGGCAGGGGGGTTATCATCCTGTTGAGTGGCAGGGCATATATAGGGGCTTATCCCATATTGCTTGTTTTGCTGACGGGTATTCCGATCGCGGCTTTTGCCGCCCCTCTCCTTGCGACCATGAAGGGCCTCGATCATATAAAGTGGGCGGTGTTGTGTGATTTTCTCTGGATGGCCGTCTATTTCGGTTCTTTTATGATATTTGTCTCGATCTGGGGTGTTCTGGGGATGGCTGTAGCCCAGGTACTGGCTTCGGCCGTACAGATGCTGGTGGCTGTCATGCTGTCGAAACGGGAAGGGTTCTACGAAAGGCCCGGCTCCGAAACAGGAAAGGCCATACTGTTATTTTTATTTCTTATTCTCGCCGGAGTATTATTGACTGAATACTTTGGGCTGCCAGCGACGATAGCATGGCTGTTGATGTCTCCGTTCGTGCTGAAGTTTATTCTGGTGCGCCTGGAAGTATTCAATCAGGCTGAGGCTGGAAAGCTGATCGGAATGGTTCCTGCCATGATGGGGAAGAAGGCGCTGGCATGGTTTCTGGCGGCGGAGGTTTGAGTGAGTCGTAAGAAGGTACTCATGGTAATAAACTTTTTCCCGCCGGCAGCCGGGGGTGGAGTATACAGGCCACTGTCTTTTGTTAAATACCTGTCGAGAAAGGGATGGGATGTTACTGTAGTGACTCCCGAACCAGGTGAGTTCTGGATCTCCGACACCAAACTCATGGACCAGATACCGAAAGAAGTGCGCGTGATAAGGACGGCGTCTCTTTCGGGCCAAAGGCTTCTCGGACAGTTTGCAAGAGGAAAAAGCAGGCGTTCACGCAGATCCTCTTCCAGGTTCGGAGTGTTGCGGAAGATCGGTGAGTTCTTTCTTCTTCCCGACACCTATGTCGGGTGGGTGCCGTTTGCCGCGAGAACGGTCGGAAGGCTTTGTGCTTCCGAAAGATTCGACATCGTTTATTCTACGAGTCCGCCGGACAGCAGCCACCTGGCAGTTCGGAGAATTGTTCGCCGGTACAGGATACCCTGGGTGGCCGATTTCAGAGATCCCTGGATCTCTCTCTACCTCAGAAACCCTCCGACCCCGGTTCATGCCGCAATACACAAAAGAATGGAGAAGAGCGTTGTGGCCGCGGATCGAGTGATCGTTACGACTTTCTGGCAAAAGGAAAAACTCGAGCAACTCTTTCCCACATGCCGCGTGGAGAAAATCGCTAACGGCTATGACGAAGAAGATTTCGACAGGACAGGTTCAATCACTCTCCGTAGCGATAGATTTTCGATTCTGCACAGTGGCATGTTGACGCTTGGAAGGACGACCAGGCCTTTTCTCGAGGGCTTGAGGTTGTTGTTGGAACGGCGCCCGGAATTAGAAGATAAGATAAATGTGCTGTTTCTGGGGCCAAGGGAAACTGAAAATGAACTCTGGGTAGAAAAACTGGGGTTGAGTAAAGTGGTCAGTTTCAGGGATAATATCCCTCACAGCGAATGCATACGGCTGGAGAGGGGAAGCCATGTTCTGCTGCTGATAAAACATGATGATGAAAGGTACCGCGGACTTGTTCCCGGAAAACTCTTCGAGTATATCGGAGCCAGGCGCCCCGTACTTGCTGTCGCTCCGGCGGGTGAGGCAGCTTCGATTGTAAAAGATCTTAATAGAGGTGAGGTGGTTTCTGCCGACAATCCCGGAAGTGTTGCAGAGGTGATCGAAAAGATGTTTATGCTGGTTTTGCAAGGAAAACTGGAAGACTCATATTCGCTCGGGGAAGAACCAGATTACTCACGAAGGGTAGCGGCGGAGAAGCTGGATATGCTTTTTCAGAGCCTTCTTGAGGGGAAGTGAAATCCGGATATTGCCGGTTTGCGCCGTGTATCCGGTATGGTGTACAGAAAACGAACGGCAATTCAGCCCATGGCCGTGGCAGGAGATGAAGAAAAGATGAACAACGATTCAGCCCATGGCCGTGGCAGGGGATTCAAAAGCATTGACTATATGATACCGGCAGCCTGTGCAGTTCTGATGATTATCCTTATACTGCCTCTCGCAGGTTCGATAACAGACGATACATATATTCATATGCAGTATGCGAAGAACCTTGCAGAAGCGGGAGAACTTTCTTTTAACAGGGGTGATCCGACTTATGGAGCCACCAGCCCCCTCTGGGTTTTTTCCCTTGCCCTGGTGCATAGGGTGGGGGGCGATATGCTGGTGTGGACCAGGGTGCTGTCCCTGTTCTTCGGACTTGCTTCCATATTCATGGTCTACCGTTTGGTGCTGGCACTCGATATGAACAGACAGGCCGCGGCAGCGGCCGCCCTTATCATGGCATCGGAAGCATGGCTTGTACGCTGGTCCGCAGTAGGTATGGAAACTTCACTTGCGGTTTTCATGGTAATAACTGTTTTTGCAGCCTCTCCGGGCGTGGTCGTGTCGTATACCCGTTCTTTCCTGTTCGGTTTCCTGATGTTCCTGGCATTCCTGGTAAGGCCGGAAGCGATGCTTCTTTTCCCGCTTGCTGTTTTTTCATTTCTGATCATTCGTGATGACAGGCCGTTGTCGATGCGGTTCGCCTGGTTGCTGGTATTTGTGCCGGGGTTGATCATCTGGCTGATTATTATCAAAGGGCATACGGGGACGTTTTTTCCACTGACCGCCGGTGCCAAACAAGGCCATATCGAGTTTTCAACGATCCTGCTCAAGAGGTTGGTTGTGCCGGCGAAGATTCTGGCCGCAAGCGTGGGTATCCCTGTCGCGGCAATTATTCTCCTTCTCGTAAAAGGATTGAGACGTGAACGAAAACTTCTTTATATAGATAATGCCGGTAATCGTGCATGTATATTTCTAATCCTCATGTGGATCCTTGCTTTGCCTGTCGCGTACGTGCTGATTGATTTTCAGATCCTGTCGAGATATTTGGTGCCGGTTTCTCCAGCAGTTATAGTTCTCGGGGTGCTTGCTGTGTCGAGGCTTTCCGGGCGTTACCTGAAAACACCTTCAGTGGGAAGATGGGTGATGGCGGGATTTACAGCGGCAGTGATCATTCAGAACATCCTTTTCCTGAACCTTGTCGTTGTGAACCCGACGAAGGAATTCTCGAAAGGGATTCAGGATGTTCTTGTCGGAATGGGAATCTACCTTTCCGAAAACTCTGATCCGGGAGATGTCATCGCTGCTCCGGATATAGGAGCGATAGGTTATTATTCGAACCGGAGGATCCTTGATCTTGGGGGCCTTGTTACTCCCGGGATCAACAGGATACGTTCGAAAATAGATTATGAGACGATGATAGAAGAGGGCCTCTACCTGGAATTTGGCGCAGATTATATGCTGGACCGCGACAGGGAGCCGATGCGTTTCAGCGGAAGAGTAATTAGTGGAACTCTTTTTACTCCGGTACTGAGCGGAGTAGTCCCTAACCTGGGGATCAGGCGGCAGGAACCGGTGACCTATGTGCTTTATCGTCTGGATGCAGCCCGGAGTGTGCCCGCGGAAATCCGGGAGAGCAGCGAGAGATAATTAATAGGGGATGAACGTGAATATACCCGAACCTGTTATACCGGATAATATTCCCGAAGACAGACTTCCGAGCCTGCTGAAAAACTGGTTTCTCGGAAGCAGGGCGAGGCGGTACCTCAGCAGAAGGCGTTTCGTGACGGTT
The DNA here is from genome assembly GCA_965370495.1 of uncultured bacterium. Classification (GTDB taxonomy): domain Bacteria; phylum Krumholzibacteriota; class Krumholzibacteriia; order Krumholzibacteriales; family Krumholzibacteriaceae; genus Krumholzibacterium. The sequence continues at coordinate 12,840 of CBDUUV010000020.1, read as the reverse complement.
ACGGGGATGATCCGGGGATCGACAAGCGGTAGAGCCCTCGATATAGGTTGTGGTTGGGGGTACAACCTTTTTCTTCTCAGATCGAGAGGATTTGATACCTATGGTATCGATATCGTGCAGGACGATTTTTTCGCCGCTACGAGGATCGCGGAAGCAAACGGATATTCGAGCAGGCTTATTGGGGCCGACATGAGCGCTCTTCCTTTTGCAGCCGGAGTGTTCGATTCAGTGACTGCTGTCGAGACATTCGAGCATGTTTTTTATCCTGACAGGGTAAACGCCGTGAAAGAAGTAGCGAGGGTCCTGGCTCCGGGAGGCAGTTTCATTCTGTCTACACCTAACTACTATTCTCTTGTAGAGATCGGAAAAAGAATTATTATGAGGTTACCTGCGCTAAAAAAACTTTTTCCCCCGATGTGTTACCCGGTTAATGATGTGAAAAGGGATGATTACCATCCATACAGTTATCACAGGCCGGCAACTGCCGGAGTGATAAGAACCCTGCTCGAAAAAGAAGGGTTCGAGGTTACTATGATAAAAAAAATCATTTTTACATGGAAATCGGTTCCGGATCTTTTCTTTCCTGTCTGCAGGGGTTTCGAGACGGTATTGGAGCATCTTCCGCTTGTCCGGTCCCTGGGAAGCACGCTTGTCGTCTCTGCAATAAAACGGTAGAGATTTACTTTTGCCGATATGAATGGGAGAAAGTGGGAAATCATAAAAAACTCCCGGCCTTTCTAAAGTTTATTTTAAGACACCAGGTAACTGCTGTAATAACAATAAGATAAAATTCAATAAATAATGATGGAAATGGATATTTTCTCTTGACATGGTGGGAGAAAATGGGATAAAGTGGGACGCAATGGTAGATGTTGGGGCCGAAATGGTTGAAAAGGTTTTCAAGACATACAGTTCGGTCGGTCGAGAATCGATCGGGAACAGGATCTGAGACAACATATGCAGAACTTCTTGGGAAACTTCGATTGTACACTTGATTCAAAGGGCAGGTTGATGATACCTGCCAGGTTCCGGCGCCTCGTTTCCGAAACATTGGGAAATATCTTTGTCCTCAGCATGGGGAAAGAGAGATGCCTCAACCTCTATCCGCTCAGAGAGTGGGACGAAGTAGTGGTCAAAAAGCTCCATGAGCTTCCGCCGGGCCCGGAAAAAAGACAGTACATCCGTTTTTACAGTCGAAAATCACGTACTGTAGAAATGGACAAGTCGGGAAGAATAGCTGTCCCGGCTGCTTTTATCGAGTCGATTGGTAATCCCGGAAAAGTAGTTGTTGTCGGTGTTCTTGATTATATGGAGATCTGGGCTCCGGAAGATCACAGAAAGATGAGTATGGAAGGTGACGATGCCTTCCTCGAAGGTGATTGGGAATATTAGATCAGGGGAACGGTTATGAGGATATATCGCACAGAACAGCATGGAGTCTCGATATTCAGGCTGTCGGGGGTTGTAGAACAGACAGATGCATTGATGCTGCTTCAATTTCTTGGGCACACTCCAGGTTTTTCATGCGGCTACTATATCCTGGATTTTCAGGGAGTTGAGCATGTCGATTATCACGTGTTCGAGATATTTGAAGACTGGTTTACCGAAAGCCCGAATGTTGTGCTCAGTGGACTCAACGATTATCTCCTGGATATTTTTGCTTTCGTTCACGGGAAAAACATGATTCCGATTTTTTCTGACTGGAGAAAGGCTTTTGGCTACATGATGGCTGAGTATGGAGAACTGCTGCCTTTGGTCTCGAAAGACCTGGTTGGAAGTTGCTCAAATGGGGTGCGGAAACAGTGCAGCATGACCCTGTGATGATTGAACCCGTTATCAGGTTTCTTTTGACTGAACTGGAAGGCATATACGTGGACTGTACGCTGGGACTGGGTGGTCACTCTTTGAAGATGTTCGAGGCTGCGGGAAACGGTTTGCGGATCATCGGTATAGACAGGGATGAAGAAGCTCTGGACGAGGCACGAAAGCGGCTCGGGAAGTTCGGTGACAGGGTGAAATATATCTGCGGCAATTTCGGGGCTATTGACAGATTCCTGACAGGTAAGAAGTACAACGGTTTCCTCCTTGACCTGGGACTTTCTTCATTCCAGATCTCTGATAGAAAAAGAGGTTTCAGCTACATGGATGACGGGCCGCTGGATATGTGTATGGGTGGGGAAGGCCGTTCAGTTCGTGAGCTGTTCGCAACCGGGGATGAAAGAGAGATTAATCGGATCCTCCGGGATTATGGAGAAGAAAGGAAGAGCAGAGCGATCGCACATGAGATTGTAAGTGTCAGGAAAAGGTCGGAGTTAACTCGGACCTCCGATCTTCGTTCTATCGTGGAGAAAATTGTACCGCAAAGAAAATTGTTTTCTTCGCTGTCGCGTGTTTTTCAGGCCTTCAGAATATGGACTAATGATGAGCTCGAAAATCTCAAACGGTTTCTTCCAATAGCGACAGATTTGCTTTTGCCGGGGGGCCGTCTGGTAGTGATGAGTTACCATTCACTCGAAGACCGTATCGTGAAAGATTTTTTCAGGGGGGAAGAAAAGGGGTGTGTCTGTCCTTCTGATTTTCCCCGGTGCAATTGCGGGAGGGAACCGACATTAAAGATACTGACGAAACGCCCCTTAATTCCGGTTCAGGAAGAAGTCGAACAGAACCCAAGGTCGAGGAGCGCAAAGCTCCGCGTGGCAGAAAGGTTGTAAAATGAGAGCCCGCACCGATTATGTGACCATTGTTTCGATGGTGATCAGAAGAACACTTGAAGGAAGATTGAGTCCTCTCAATTTCCTGCTTATCCTGGGGTTCTTCTCCAGTCTCGTGATGTTGTATATTTCGCTTCATGTTCATTTCGACACTCTGTCAGCCATGATTAGTGAAGGGGTTGATACGAAGGAAATGCTCAGTGAGGAAAAGATATTTCTGACAGCGGAGTATGACAGGCTCTCCTCGCACGAGAGGATCATTCCTCTTGTCCTGGACCAGGGGTTAAGAGCAGGATTTTCAAGAGAGATAAGCAGAGTGGCTTTGTACAATGATCGCAGGCAGTTCAAAAACGAGGCTGTCTTCTGGGCTCAGGCACAGGCAGCTGAAATCGGGATAACCATACCGCCAGGAAAACCGGAGCGTTGATGTCGATCAGATTCCCAAAATGGCGCTTACGTCTTGTATCGGTCTTTGCAGCTGTAATTGTCTGTGTTCTCTTCTATCGTATAATTCAGGTCCAGGTATTCAGGCACCGTTTGTATAACGAACTTGCCGAAAATCAGTGGCATTTCGAAACAAAATGGCCTGCCAGGCGCGGGCGTATATTCGACCGGAATGGATATCCCGTGGCGGTGTCGCACAAGACGTATACGATCGGAATAACACAGATTGATTTTCCCGTGAATGACGATGCCGCTGAATACCTGGCAAGCGTGCTTGGAAAAACGAGGTCTTCGATCAAACGCATTCTCAAAAGGAAGGACAGCTATTTTCTTCTCGGAAAGGATCTGTGCCTGACAGGCGAACAGGAAGCGAGGCTTTCGTCCCTGTCCGGAATCAAAATCGATTTGAAACCTGAAAGACTTAATCCGTTGAGTTCGATAGCCCCGGGTTTCATTGGATCGATAGACGATAAAGGGATTGGCACTGGAGGAATAGAGGTGGCGTTCCAGGAGTATCTTTGTGGAATCGACGGGTGGTTGCTCAAGAACAGGGATGCCATGGACCAACTGTTCATACCGGTTAATGCTCCCGGAAAGAAGCCTGTCGACGGTAACGACCTCTATCTGACGATCGATTCCAGGATCCAGTCGATCGTCGATTTCGAACTCGAACAAGCGGTAGGCAGGTATGGGGCGGTCGGTGGAGTAGCGATCGTGGCTGACCCTCAAAACGGCAATATAATAGCGATCTCCGAGAAGCAGGGTACAAGTGGGAAGAAGGGGACTGAACCATATCATGACGCTCATCTGTACTCCGCCAGTTGTATGTACGAACCCGGCTCGACATTCAAACTGATAACGGACGCTTTCCTTCTGGAATCGGGGATGGTGGAACCGTACGATGTCTTTTACGGTGAACAGGGTACTGCCAGATTTGATTTTGGAAAATTCAGTGATGACCATCCATTCGGCTGGATGACTTTCAAGGAATCTTTCGTACATTCGAGCAATATATGTACAATCAAAGCTGTAAAAGATGTTGAAAAACGTGACTTTTACAGTTTTCTGCTGAGGATGGGTTTCGGCAGCAGGACCGGTATCGATCTTCCCGCCGAATCCAAGGGACACCTGAGAAAGCTTTCCCTGTGGTCCAGCAGGTCACTTCCCAGTATCGCCATCGGCCAGGAAATAGGTGTAACGCCGCTGCAGATGGTGATGGCATATTGTGCGGTTGCCAATGGAGGCAGGCTTCTCGTCCCGCGGGTTGTTACACATGTGATGGATCCCCTGAACAGGGAAGTCCGTGATTATCCAGTTGTCGAAGTCAGGAGGGTATTTTCACCCCGTACTGTAGAGACGCTTGTTGATTTCTGCAAGGATGCGGTCGAAGAGGGAACGGGTGGCGAAGCCGCAGTTGATGGCGTAGAAGTGGCGGGGAAAACAGGTACGGCACAGAAATCAGACGGGCGACGCTATATCGAAGATAAATATATCGCCAGTTTCATAGGTTTTGCTCCCGCGGACGATCCAAGACTCGTCTGCTTCGTAATGCTTGATGAACCCGATGCAGAGTACCACTACGGAGGGATCTCTTCAGCTGTTGTTTTCAGAAAAATTATGGAGGGAATCAACCTGTCGACAGATATTTTTGCCTATGGGAACGGGAATGATATAGCAATCGGATATGAAGAAAAGAAAGATATAAGAGCTCCGAACTTTCTGCGGCTTGCGGTTTCAGAGGCTGAAAGGTTGTCATCTGACAGAAAAATACAAATATGTTACTCGCGTACAGATGGGGAGGTCTATTCCCAGGTACCAGGCCCCGGGACACTGATAAGCTCAGGTGATTCCGTATACCTGTCATTTCGATGTGATGATACAGGTCGGATGAGTGACGTTTCCGTGCCGGATCTCAGGGGGCTGTCGATTCGTAAAGCGAGAAGGATGCTTCTTGAATGCGGACTGAAAAGCCGAATAGAAGGTTACGGTATCGTCAGGAAGCAATCACCTGCTCCAGGATGTGCGGCAAAACAGGGCAGCCTGGTAAAACTTTATTGCAAATTGCTCAAAACCGGGTCCGGCGGATTGGCCGCAGGGGCGACAAGGAAAGCAACATTGGAACTGAGTTTTGGTAAGGGGAGAAGCTGATTGAAGTTGTCTAACCTCATGGAAGAGATCGAGATTACCGGAAAACTCGGTTACCGTGAAGCTGAAATTACGGGAATATCTACCGATTCCAGGTTCCTGGAAAAGGGAACACTTTTTGTTGCGGTGAAAGGATGCAGTCTCGATGGGCATGATTATATCGACAAGGCGGTCGAAGCCGGCGCGTCTGCGGTAGTAGCGGAGAGGCCTGTCCAGGTTCCTGTTCCTGTCCTGCTTGTCGAAGATACATCCCTGGCCGTGGCGTTCCTTGCAAGAAAATTATATAACAATCCCGCTTCCGGGATGTTTCTGGCGGGGATCACGGGAACAAATGGAAAGACATCCACTGCGTTTCTTCTGAGATCTATCCTGGAAGTCTTCATGGGCAGGGCCGGGATCATCGGGACTGTCGGGTTCGGATCTTCCGATAGCATTACTGCGACGGACCATACTTCCCCTGCAGCGCCTGAGCTTTTCAGGATCCTTGCAGGTTTTGCCAGTGATGGGTGCAAGAGTGCTGTCATGGAAGTCAGCTCCCACGGCGCGGTACAGGGAAGGATCAATGGCCTTGAATTTGAAGTCGGTGTCTTCACAAACATCACCCGTGATCATCTGGATTACCATGGCACTCTGGAAGACTACATAGCCGCAAAAGAGATTCTTGCATCAAATCTTATTTCGGCCGGTAGAGAAAAATCGGGAGGAACACTCGTCTACAATATCGATGATAACCAGGTGAACGGGATTGGGAAGAGATTTACAGGAAGAAAGATATCATTCGGGTTTCAAAAGAATGCGATGGTCAGGGCCGAGTCCCTGCTGGCTGATCTTGAAGGAACGAGATTTACCCTCGTTACGGATCAGGGCAGCATCGGAATCGATCTCAAGCTGCTTGGAAAGTTTTCCGCATACAACGCACTCGCAGCCGCGGGGGCGGCCCTGGCCGCCGGAGCAAATCTGGATCATATAAAAACAGGCCTTGAAAAAGTAGAAAAAGTGCCTGGGCGCTTTCAGGTTATCAGATCTGAAAACGGAGTAATCGTGGTTGTAGATTATGCGCATACTCCGGATGCTCTCGAAAACATGCTGGGATTCTGCAGAGAGCTGGGAGCGAAAAGGCTTGTCACGGTTTTTGGGTGTGGGGGTGACAGGGACAGGGGAAAACGCTCCATGATGGGGAAGATCGCCGTTGATCTGAGCGACAAGGTCTATATAACAAGTGATAATCCAAGGACTGAGGATCCTGATGCTATCATCGACGATATTCTTGCAGGAATTATTCATTCGGATACTGATGTCAGTGTGATAGCTGACCGGGCGGAAGCAATGCGGGAAGCCGTGACAAGCTCGGTAAAAGGGGATCTTGTTGTTATCGCTGGTAAGGGGCATGAAGATTATCAGGTATTGAAAACGGGAAAGATTCATTTCAGTGACATTGAAGAAGTGGAAAAAGCTTTCAGAAGAATGGAGGCCGGATATCAGGACTGATCTGGGGTGGATAGCCGAGTCACTGAAGAAAGCAGGTTTCCGGGGAAAAGTACCCGGAGATATCCGGATAAACGGAGTTTCGATAGATTCAAGGGGGGAGTGTGCCGGAACGTTGTTCGTTGCTATCGAAGGGGAGAACGCGGATGGGCATGACTATCTGTCTGATGCTGTTGAGGGTGGTGCAGGAGCTCTGTTATGCGACAGGGAAAAAGTTGATAAAATCGGGGGGATACCGAGAGATGTTCCAATATTTCCCGTTCCCGACACGGTCAAAGCCATGCAGCACCTGGCGAAATGCTGGCGTGAGAAAGTAGAGCCGAAAGTAATCGGTATCACAGGCAGTACAGGAAAGACAGGGACTAAAGAGCTCGCTGCTTCGGTTCTGTCTGCATATTTCAGGGTCCACTCGACAAAGGGGAATCTGAACAATCACATAGGGGTGCCCCTGACACTGCTCTCGATGCCTGAGGATACGGAAGTTTTGATAGTCGAGATGGGAGCCAACCACAAGGAAGAGATTAGGCTACTTTCGTCGATAGCCGGTCCCGGGATTGGGATAATAACAAATATTGGGCCTGCGCATCTGGAATATTTTGGTTCACTCAAGGGGGTTGCCAGGGCGAAGGCGGAACTGCTAAAGGAGCTCGATCGGGAAGGTACGGCTGTATTACCTGCGGATGATGAGTTTGCCCCGTTTCTCAAGAGCAGGAGCAGGGCAAAGGTTGTTACCTTCGGGATTACAAAGGGTGCTGATTATCGTGTCGAGGATGTAAGGAAAAAGGATGTCCCTGGATATGAATTCACGCTGGCAGGTGTTCAGATGGAAACATGCAGATATGGGAAACATCACATGTTGAATGTGGCAGCGGTCGTCGCGGCAGCTTCTCAACTGGGAATAACTCCCGTGCAGTCAGCTCCTTTGATTGCGATGAAGGGGGAAGTAACAGGAAGAGGAAACGTTTACAGTATCAAGGGGATAATTTTTGTGGACGATTCGTATAACTCCAATCCCGCTTCACTTTGTTCTGCTGTTGATGCGTTTATGGAAATGCCGGTCGAAGGGAAACGCTGGGTGGTTCTAGGAGACATGCTCGAACTCGGTGATATGAGTATGGACCTGCATAAAGAAATGGGTGTTCTATGTGGCAAGGCAGGAATAGATGGATTACTCACTCTTGGAAATTGCACGGTAGAGCTCAACAGGGCGGCAGCAGTTCAGCGAAAAGCTCCCGAAAATATAAGTCATTTTCTGGAAATTGAAAAACTTGTTATATATCTCGATTCCTTTCTCGGTGAGGGAGATTGTGTGCTGGTCAAGGGGTCGAGAAGCATGGGCATGGAAAAAGTGATTGAAGGGGTCGAAGCGAGGCGGAATGCTGTGAAAAGGAGGGTCTGCTGATGCTGTACCACCTTCTCTATCCGCTAAAGGAATATTTCTTTGCCTTCAACGTTTTTAGGTACATCACCTTCAGGGCCGCTTACGCAACTGTTACGGCGCTGATCATATGCTTTATTTTCGGGCCGAAAATGATACGCTGGCTGATAAAATTTCAGATAGGGCAACGAATCAGGGATGAAGTTCCTGACAGGCATAACGAGAAAGAAGGGACTCCGACGATGGGTGGAGTGTTGATGATCGCCGCGATCGTTATACCGACACTTCTCTGGGCCAACCTCGCCAATCCCTACATACAACTTGTACTGGTAGTGACGATATGGACGGGCCTTATAGGGTTCATAGATGATTATTTCAGTGTTGTGAAAAAGCGGGACAAGGGGCTTGTAGGCAGGTATAAACTCCTGGGACAACTCTTGTTCGGGGCTGCCCTGGGAATATATCTGTACACGAATCCGCTTGTAAGTGAAGGTTTCACAAGGACGGCTATCCCGTTCTTCAAAAACCTCTATATAGACTGGGGATACTTCTATATCCCGCTGGTGATGCTGGTGATCACAGGAACTTCGAACGCTGTCAACCTTACAGACGGGCTGGATGGCCTCGCTGCGGGAGTAGCGGCCTTTTGTTTTCTTGCTTTCGCCGTTCTGGCATACCTTACCGGCAACATGGTCTTTTCGGAATATCTGAATATCACTTACCAGGAGGGAGCAGGAGAACTGACGATATACTGCATGTCGGTCGTAGGCGCTGCTCTCGGTTTTCTATGGTTCAATACACATCCAGCGCAGATCTTCATGGGAGATACCGGATCGCTCGCACTGGGTGGAGCACTTGGAACGGTTGCCGTCCTTCTCAAAAGTGAATTGCTGCTTATCATAATAGGGGGCGTTTTCGTAGCAGAGGCTCTTTCGGTTATTTTCCAGGTAATGTCGTTCCGCCTGACCGGAAAAAGGATCTTCATGATGGCTCCTCTTCACCATCACTTCGAACTCAAGGGATGGGCGGAAGGGCAGATCGTCGTGCGTTTCTGGATTGTGTCTGCCCTGCTGCTGCTTCTTGGAATCAGTACATTGAAATTACGTTAACAGGAGAGCTAGCAGTATATGTACAGCTTGTGGAAAAGAGAAGGGTCGACTATTCGATGATGTATGGAAGCAGAATAAGGATTCTGGTATTTGGGTTGGCAAGAAGTGGCCAGGCCGCGATCAGACTGCTTCTGAGCAAAGGGGTCAACGTGAGAGGGGCAGACGATAATCCCGGGGTCCGGCTTTCCGGTGATATTTCTGATGTTGAAGTTATCGCTGGCGGATTGCCTTCGGAGATTCTGAAAGAAATCGGTGAGCTGGTTATAAGTCCCGGAGTACCGGAAAACCATCCCGTGATAAAAGAGGCGCAAGGGCTGAATATTCCGGTAATCAGCGAACTTGAACTGGCTTTCAGATATTGTGAGGCTCCTGTTATCGCGGTGACCGGCACGAACGGAAAATCAACGACCGTATCGATGATAGGAGAGATCCTGAAGGAAGATGGCAGGAAAGTGATCGTCGCGGGGAACACGGGGATACCTTTCAGCTCTGTTGCCACCGAACTCGGGCCCGAAGGGTTCTATGTGATCGAGGTAAGCAGTTTCCAGCTCGAGGCGATCAGGGAATTTCATCCAGTTTCGGCAGGGATACTGAACCTCACTCCTGACCATCTGGATCGTTACAGCAGCAGGGATGCTTACTACAGGGTGAAGGAGCGGATAATAGAGAACTGCAATGATGATGACCTGTACTTTTACAATGCGGATGATTCCGAATGTGTAAGGATAGCTGGTGATTTCAAAGGAAGACTTGTCCCGTTTTCCTCAAAGCGGGTAGTGGAGGATGGTGTGTTTCTGGAGGGAAGACATCTTAAACGCGTAATTGCGGGAAATATAGAGGAAGTATTCCTCGATCGGGGTGAACTTGGTGTGATTGGGCTGCACAACCTGGAAAATGCACTCGCGGCCGTTGCCGCGCTGCAGGGTTCGGATGTTTCCGCGGAAGCGTGCCGCAGAGGGCTCATGGGGTTTCGAGGCCTGGAACACAGGATGGAGAAGGTAGCCGAGGTGAAAGGTGTTACATATTACAATGACTCGAAAGCTACCAATGTTGAAGCCGCAGTGAAGAGTCTCGAAGGTCTTGAAGCTCCGGTCATCCTGATAGCTGGTGGCTATGACAAGGGTAGCGATTACTCGTTGTTTAGAGAAGTCATGGAAAACATCCGTATGGTAGTAACGATAGGCGCTGCCGCGACCCTGATCGAGAAGGCGCTTGACGGTTTTGTCGAGATAGCGAGAGCGGGTTCGATGAAAGAAGCGATACGGATAGCGTCACTTTTCGCTGTACGGGGTGACATGGTCGTCCTGTCTCCGGCCTGTTCAAGTTTCGATATGTTCAGAGATTTTGAGCACAGAGGGCAGGTTTTCAGGGAATGTGTACATGAGCTGGAGGAATCAACAGGTGAGTAAGAATGCAAAATATGACCTTACTCTTTTCTGTGTCACCTTTCTTCTTGTCGCGCTGGGTTTGATAATGGTTTTTTCGGCAAGCCAGGTGATTGGCAGGGAAAAGTTCAGCTCATCCTATTTTTTCATGCAGCAGCATGCGATCAGGGTGGCTGTGGGTTTGTGCTGCCTGTTTGTATTTACCAGGATTCCGTTCAATGTATATCGCGGATTGTCTGTCTGGATACTGACGGTCGGGATCCTTCTTCTTGTTGCACTGTTCATATGGGGCAAGGATGTGCGTGGAGCCAGAAGGTGGTTGGAAGTATTTACATTTATGCTCCAACCGGTTGAAGTGGTCAAGTTTGCCCTTGTCATCTACATAGCTGCAAGGATCGCGGATGGGAAAAAGAAAGCAAGGCACCTGACCAAGGGGTTTTTGCCTCTTATAGGGGTCATCATCCTGATAGCCGTGCTGGTCGGATTGCAGCCGAACCTGAGCAATGCTTTTCTTATCGTTATAATGTCCCTGGTACTGATGTTTGTCGGAGGCAGCAAATTAAATCACCTTGCTTCTTTCGGAGGGGCCACGCTGGCAGTTGCAGCAACGGTGATGTACAGTTTTCCTCATGTGCGGAACAGGCTTTCAGCATTTATGGATGCAGGACTGGATGTGTATGGACAGGGATGGCAAGTAAAGCAGTCCCTTATTGCGATAGGTTCGGGGTTCCTTTTCGGTTGCGGCCCTGGTAGTGGGCATCAGAAATACAGTTTTCTTCCAGACGCTCATACAGATTTTATCTATTCGATCATTGGGGAGGAACTCGGCCTGGCCGGGACCGTTCTGGTCCTTGTACTTTTCGTTATTCTTTTTCAGAGAGCGATTTGTGCGGCAAGGAGATCTACAGATGATTTTGGATACATGCTTGCAATCGGAATAGGGCTGGTGATCTTCTCAACCGCCCTGGTCAATATTTCCATGACACTGGGACTTGTTCCTGTCGCTGGCCTTCCACTTCCATTTGTCAGTTATGGCGGGTCTTCGCTGGTGACCTCCATGTCGGCTATCGGGATTCTTCTCAGAATATCTTCGAGCGGGCGGGACCGGAATGACGTTATTAAACAGATCAGGAACAGGACCCCGCATAAAATTTATGCAAGACGGGTTGTGTCGGAGAAAGCGATATCGGGATGAATGAGTATGTGATCAGAAGTGTAAAACCGGTATCCATGGTGAGAACCGTAGTGAGGAAGGCAGCTGGATGAGAGTCGTGTTCGCAGGTGGAGGAACAGGTGGTCATGTCTATCCGGCGCTGGCCGTGGCCGACAGGCTGGCATCGCGTCACCCTGATTTCGACGCTCTCTTCATTGGTACGAAGGCGGGACTGGAGTCGAGAATAGTGCCTGAGTCGGGTTACAGGATAGAGTTCATCTTCTCGCGTGGAGTGCGTGGACGGGGTGTTCCGGGAAAGATCCTTACTCTGGCAAGCCTTGCGGTCGGTGTCGTACAGTCGTCCGTAATTCTTTCGAGGTTCAAACCTGACCTGGTCTTTGGTTCAGGTGGTTATGCCAGTGTCGCTGTAGTCTTTGCCGCGTGGCTTCTCAGGTTCAAGATTGTTTTACAGGAACAGAATTCGATACCCGGACTGGCGAACCGATTCCTGGCGCCATGCGCCGGGAGAATATACCTGGGATTTGAAAAGGCGGCAGGTTATCTGAAAAACCACAAAGGTATCATTTTTTCGGGCAATCCCCTGCGAAAATCGATTCTTGACAAGAGTTCGGATAACCCGCTGGCTTCGTTTGGGCTCAGGCCAGAGAAACCGGTTATCCTGGTATTTGGTGGCAGCCAGGGTGCAAGTTCTCTTAACAGGGCCGCTGTTGAATATCTGCTGGCTGACGAGGGTGTTCAGGGTATTGTGCAGACTGGAAAAAGAGATTTTGAAGAGGTCAAGGGAAAGCTGGCCTCCGCGGGCTCAAGAGTGTTTGTATCGACCTATATTTCGAGGATAAACGAAGCTTACAGCGCGGCCGATGTAGCGCTCGCCCGGTCGGGAGCACTGAGTGTGTCGGAACTGATCGCGGTCAGACTCCCGTCTATCCTGGTGCAGTATCCCTATTCGGCAGACAATCACAAGGTGACTAATGCAAACATTGTTGTTGAAGCCGGTGGATCGGTAATG
>CBDUUV010000019.1:0-28047 GCA_965370495.1 uncultured bacterium | reverse complement strand
AGAGGGGATTACGGTCAGGGAAGTAGAGTTCGGAGTAAACCCGGGAAAAAGGATAAAAAGAAGAAGAACGGAAAGAAAGAAAGACCCGGTAATAGCCGAGCTTGAAGAAAGAGCGGAGATTCGCCTGGGAACCAGGGTGCGGATAACTCCCGGCAAAAAAGGCGGCACGATAACACTGGATTATTATTCCAGCGAAGACCTCGAAAAGATTATGGAAATAATGGGCGTAAGCATAGAATTTTAGCTTTTGGCCCTATAACACATATTAACGAAACAAGATGGGAATGGACAAAGAAACCTTTTCGATAATCATAGTACCACACGACCTGAAAAAGACGAGGACCTACAAGGTGCCGTACAGGGTGTTCTACTTTTTCGTCACCCTGGTGAGCATCGGGCTGGTCATGATGGTGGTTTTTGTGGCGACTTACGGAAAACTGCTGATAAAAACGCGGGAAACAGTAATGCTCGAAAAGCAGATAGAGGAGCTTACAAGGAGGAATGAACAGATAGGCGAGCTGATGAGAAATCTTTCAGAGCTTCATGCGCTGGATATGAAAGTCAGACAGATGCTCGGGCTGACGCTTGCCGACCAGGACAGTACAGCATTGAAGGTCACAGTGTCCGAAGAGAATAACCAGGACCTGGAAGTGGAAAGTGAAAAATCGCTGATGATGAGGGCTATACCAAGTTTCTGGCCCGTGCGTGGATATATCACGAGAGGCTTCAATATTGCGGGAGGGGAGAGGGACAAGTCGTATCACCCCGGAATAGATATAGGAATAGAAAGGGGCGTACCGGTGAGGGCTTCGGCCGCGGGCTATGTGGCAGAAGCGGGCTGGGACGATACATATGGTTATTTTGTGAGAATAGATCACGGATATGGTATAAAAACACTTTACGGACATAACGAAAGGCTGGTAGTAATAAGGGGAGAGAGGATCGGGAGGGGGCAGACAATAGCATACTCGGGAAGTACCGGGAAGAGTTCAGCTCCTCACCTGCATTTCGAGGTGACACAGAACAACATTAATGTAGATCCCCTGAAGTACCTTTTACAATAAGGAACGTAGATGAAAAAGAAGAACTCGATGCTGGGATTTTCAAAGATGGCGAAAGAAGGTGTGAACATGGCAGATGAAGGAAAGATGAACTCGATTATCGGCAAAGGATGCAAGATCAAGGGTACGATCGATGTTCAGAATGGTACGCTGAGGATTGACGGTGAGTTCGAGGGAACGGTAAATTGCCCTGGAACCCTGGTAGTTGGAAAAGGTGGAAAGGTCAAGGCCGACGTAAAGGTCAACAGCGCGATAGTCGGAGGGACCCTGGTAGGAAATATCGATGCGAAGGAAAAGATAGAGCTTCAGGCGGGTTCAAGGCTTGAAGGTGATATCAGGACCATACGCCTGGTGATCGATGAGGGTGTTTTCTTTGAGGGTTCATGCAAGATGAGCCCGGATGGCAGCTCGACGCACGCTGCTCTACCGCCGAAAGTCAGCGAAGAAAAGGAGAAAAAAAACACGGCAAACGCCTGGTCGAAATAGAAGGAAGCGTGAGCTGAAAATCCTGATAGATACAAAAAAAGGGACACTGGAAGGTGTCCCTTTTTCTTTCGCGGCCAGGATTACGGCTTATTTGATTATGATCTCTTTCGGCTTGACCGGTTCGGCTTTCGGGAGCATGATCTTGAGAATACCATTTGTGTATTCGGCTTCGAGGCCATCGGTCTTGATGTTATCCGGAAGCCTGAATGAACGCTCGAACTTGCCGTAGCACATCTCACAGATATGCATTTTTTCGTTTTCCAGCTTTTCTTCCGCTTTCTTTTCACCCCTGATGGTAAGAATGTCTTCCTGGACCTCTATGTTCAGTTCATCTTTTCCCATTCCAGGTATTTCAGCCGTCAGCTCGAAGCTGTCCTCAAGCTCCCTTAAGTTGATCCTCGGGCTGCAGGCTCTTTCAATTTTAACATCGGGAAAGGTTCGAGTGAAAAAATTGTTGAAAAAATCATCCATTTCGCTTCCGAACCTGTTAATCTCTGTCGTGGGGGACCATCTTACGAGTTTCATTTCTTCCTCCTTCTGGTTTGTCCGTTGTCTCTCCGGGTCAATCCGGCTTCTATTCCATGGGTAAGGCATTATGTGTGCCAGAAAACATATAGTCACATAACACACTGATAATACAATTAGTTATAACATATTTCCACAAAAACAAAAACCAGAAAAACCATATTGCTGCCACATCGCCAGGCAACAACTGCCGTTATGGCGCATTGTGGCGAGCAATGCGTGTCATGTTGGCGTGCTTGGGTGGCGCATAACCAGAGCCAGTGGCAGAAAAAGATATTATTACGAGTGGACGGCGGCGGGTGTGCGCGCGTGCTGGCCACTCAGCGGGGCGGCATGTGCGATAGTGTTATGCCGCCAGGGAGATATCGGCAATCCGGTGAACCGGGCTGCCAGGGAGGCGTTCACAAGTGGAATAGCAAAGCATGTGTTGAAAAAGACCCCGGCTAAATGTTAAAAAGAATGGAACGATACCGTTATATGCCGTATAAAAGAATTGGGGCTGTCTGATTCAGGCACTGTGGAGCTGTGTGACAAGAGGAGGAAAAATGAGGGTCAGGGCGCTTAACGTTTTATTTCTCGTTTTCATGGTCTTGGTGTCCGGATGCGCGGAAAAAAGCGTGAAGAAATACACGATAGAACAGTTTATGGGCAATGTAAACGTAACGGGCGGGTATTTTTCGCACGACGAAAAAAAACTGCTGGCAACTATGGATGAATCAGGGATCTTTAACGCTTACAGCATACCCACAGGCGGAGGCCCGGCGGAGCAGCTTACCGATTCCTGGAAGCACTCGGTTTTTTCGCTCTCGTATTTCCCCGGGGACGACAGGTTCCTGTATCTGAGCGACAAGGGCGGCAACGAGATCTACCATATCTACCTTCGGGATGAAGATGGTGTCGTGATCGACCTGACTCCAGAGAAAAAGGCCCGGGCGGTTTTCTACGGTTGGGCCAGGAACCAGGAGTATTTTCTTTTTGGATCTAACAAACGCGACCCCAGGTATATGGACGTTTACCAGATGAACATCAAGACGCTTACTCCGAAGATGCTCTACCTGAACGATTCGGGTTACAACTTTGGCTGGATTTCGGACGATATGAGATATATGGCGTTCTCAAGAATCCTGACTGAGCACAATACAGAAATGTACATCTATGACAGGAAAACAGGCGAGATGAGGCATGTGTCTAAACACGAGGGCAATATCATCTACAACCCTCTCGAATTCAGCAGGGATTCGAAATACCTGTATTATCTTACAGACGAGGACAGTGAATTCACCTGCCTGAAAAGATACCGGATAGCGTCCGGGGAAAGCGAAACGGTAGAGACGGCAGACTGGGATATACTGTATTCGTACTGCTCGTGGAACGGGAAATACAGGGTTACCGGTATCAACAACGACGGCAGGACCGAGATAAAGGTCTATGAAACGGCTACCGGGGAAGTGGTCGGCCTGCCGGAGCTCCCCGACGGGGTTATTGCGTCGGTGGGGTTCTCGAAGAGCGAAAGGTATATGAGGTTCCATGTAAGCGATTCGCGGTCGACGAACAATATCTTCGTCTATGATTTCGACAGCAGGGAGTATACCAGGCTCACGGATTCGATGAACCCCGAGATCGATACAGAGGACCTGGTCGACGCGAAGATAATCAGGTACAGGTCATTTGACGGAGAAATAATTCCGTCGGTCTACTATGAGCCGAAAGGTGTCAGGCCCGGAGACAACATCCCCGCGATCATATTTGTGCATGGCGGCCCCGGAGGGCAGGCAAGAGTTGAATACTCCGCCCTGCGGCAATACCTGGTCAATCACGGATATGCCGTACTCGCCGTCAACAACAGGGGTAGTTCCGGGTATGGGAAGCGGTTCCTGGGCCTCGATGACCGCAGGCATGGCAATGATGACCTGAAAGACTGTATCGAGGGAAAGAAATGGCTGATCAGGACCGGGTATGTGGATCCGGACAGAATAGGCATCCTGGGCGGGAGCTATGGAGGATACCTGGTTCTCGCCGCGTTGACGTTCACGCCTGAAGAATTCGCCGCGGGAGTAGATCTTTTCGGAATCTCCAACTGGATAAGGACCCTGAGCAGCTTCCCTTCATGGTGGGAAAATTACAGGGAAGCGCTGTATAAGGAGATCGGCAACCCGGAGACCGACAAAGAATACTTGAGAAGCATATCGCCATTGTTCCACGCGGACAGGATCGTCAGGCCGCTGATGGTTCTGCAGGGCGCGAACGACCCGAGGGTCCTGAAGGTCGAATCGGACGAGATTGTTGAAGCAATCAGAAAGAACGGTGTGGTGGTCGAATATCTGATCTTCGAAGATGAAGGACACGGGTTTTTGAAGAAAGAGAATCGACTGAAGGGTTACGGCGCCGTGCTCGAATTTCTGGATAAACACTTGAAAAAATGATGATAAAGGATTCTTAAAGGGAACGGGGAGACTAAAAGAATGAACCGGAAAACCGAGGAAGAACTGCTGGCCCGATTCGCCCGGATATACGGATTGCTCAAAAGCGAAATTGCCAGAGTGATAATAGGGCAGGAAAAGGTTATCGACCAGCTTGTCATTGCGCTTTTTTCAGGCGGGCACTGTCTGCTGGTTGGTGTCCCGGGGCTTGCCAAGACGCTTCTTATCTCGACTGTGGCCGAATGTCTCGGACTGAAGTTTTCAAGGATACAGTTCACTCCCGATCTCATGCCGAGCGACATCATGGGCACCGAAGTTCTCGAAGAGGACAAGGCAACCCGTAGCAGGGTGTTCAGATTTTTAAAGGGCCCTGTCTTTGCCAATATAGTTCTTGCCGATGAGATCAACAGGACGCCACCCAAGACCCAGGCTGCCTTACTGCAGGCGATGCAGGAGTATAATGTCACTGTAGGAGGAGAGACGTATCAACTCGAACTTCCTTTCTTTGTGTTGGCGACCCAGAATCCCATTGAACTTGAGGGCACCTATCCGCTGCCGGAAGCTCAGCTCGACAGGTTCATGTTCAATATTCTTGTTGATTATCCCTCCGAGGGAGAAGAGCTCAGGATAGTTGATACGACCACTTCGGCTCCACGGGAAAAAACCGAAATAGTCATAGATGGAGCAGGGATCATCGAGTTTCAGAAGCTGATAAGGAAAGTCCCTGTTTCAAAAGGGGTCCTGTCATACGCGGTGGCTCTAACCCGGGCAAGCAGGGACAGCGAATTCCCCGATGTAGGGCAGTATCTGTCATGGGGGGCCGGCCCGAGAGCCGGGCAGTATCTTGTTCTCGGGGCAAAAACCCGCGCGATCATGAACGGCAGAACAACGCCTGATATTGACGATGTACGCGCCGTCGCGTGGCCGGTTCTGAGGCACAGGCTTGTTACCAATTACCATGCGGAAGCCGATGGAGTCACTACAGAAGAACTGGTAGGCCGGCTTCTCGATGCGGTTCAGCCGTAAGCCTGGCATGGAGCCGGCACAGAACAGGGGTGGAGCCCGCAATGTCTTCTGAAAAAAAGCAGATCAGCGAGTTCCTGCGCCCGGAGATAGTCAGCCGCCTTGCAAATATGGAACTGAAAGCGCGGGTGATAGTGGAGGGGTTCATAGCGGGGCTTCACAGGTCTCCGTACCACGGTTTTTCAGTGGAGTTCGCCGAGTACCGGCAGTATAACGCAGGCGAATCGACCAGGAATATTGACTGGAAGAGATATGCGAAGACGGACAGGTATTATAACAGGATCTTTGAAGACGAGACCAATCTCAAGGCTACCCTCCTTATGGATAGAAGCGCTTCCATGGATTTCGGCAGCTCGGGGATGACGAAGCTTCGTTACGGTACGCTGCTGTGCGCGGCTCTCGCATACCTCATGATAAAACAGCGGGACGCGGTAGGCCTGGCGATATTCGACGAGAAGATAAGAGAGATGGTGCCGCACAGGTCGATCAGGAAACATCTCTTCCATCTGATGAAAACACTCGAACAGGTAACTCCGGGAGCAGGAACAAAGATCAGCTATACCCTGCACGAAATGGCTGACAGGATCAAGAGGCGTGGCCTGATCATTCTTATAAGTGATCTTTTCGATGATCCTGACAGTGTTATCAGCGGGTTGAGGCATTTCAGGCACAGGGGGCACGAGATAGTCATATTTCATCTTCTGGACCCCCTGGAACTTTCCCTCGATTACAGCGGGGAAGTCCGTTTCGTCGACCGTGAAACAGGAGAGAAGCTGAGAACGCAGCCATGGTTCCTGAAAAAAGAATACCGTCACAGAATCCAGGAATGGACGGGCAGCCTCGAAAGAAAATGCAAGGAAAACGCGATAGATTATAATCTTGTTATTATAGATACGCCTTTTGACCGGGCGCTTGTATCGTACCTGAATAAAAGACAAAGAATGCGATAAGATATGGATTTTCTCAATCCCCTGTTTCTTGTGATGCTGGGTGCCGTAGCGGTTCCCCTGCTCATCCATATTTTCAGCAGGCGCAGAATACCCGAAATACATTTCAGCACGCTCAGGTTCCTCAGGGGGTCGGACCGCAGGAGCATGCGCTCTGTCAATCTTCGGAGGCTGCTGCTGTTACTGCTCAGGATAGCGGCGATCGCGTTAATTGCCATGGCCTTTGCCGGGCCGGTAATAAGGGGTGGGCTGGCCGCGATATTTCCCGGAGAGGGCCCCAGGGCTGTGGTTATTCTCCTGGACAGGAGTTTCAGTATGGCCGTAAGAGAAGGAGAAAGAAATGTTTTCGACAGGGCAAAAAGAAGGGTCGAAGAAATAGTATCGGATCTTTCCGAAGAAGACGAAGTCACGATATTTCTTTTTGATACCAGGCAGGAAAAGGTCTTCGAGGGAGAAGGATTCAAACCTGTGCTGGTTGTAGACATGCTGGAAAAAAAAGAACCTTCGTTTTTTGGGACGGATCTTCGAGCCGCCTCGGGTGCGGCGGAAAAAGTGCTTCTGTCCAGTAGAAGGGAGATCCGGGAGCTGTTTGTGATATCAGATTTTCAGAGATCGGGAACGGGGGATCGTGAAAAAAAAGGGAATGGCCTGACCGGTACGGGTCCTGATAACAGCGATGGCCCCAAGAAGGATAAAAAAAGGAACAGGATAAAAGTATTCATGATCCCTGTTCAACCCGGGCCCGGGGCGAACGTTGCGATCGAGCGTGTATTGACACCAAGGGTAGCAGTGCGCAGGGGGGAGACCGCCGGGATCAGCATCCACATCAAAAACCATTCGTCAGAACTGAGAGCCCGTTTCCCTTTGAGGATAACAGTGGACGGAAAGAGGGTTGTGGAAAGGGAAATCGAGATCGAGCCGGGCCGTACAAGAACAGAAAGGGTGGATATTCCGGTGGAGAAGGCGGGATGGATCAGGGGAGAGGTCAGCAAACGTGAAGACAGGCTTGCTGTCGATGACCGTAGATTCTTCAGGATCTATTCGAGGGAAAAAGACAGGGTTCTTCTTGTTACCGGAGACGATTCCTTCTATCTGGAGAAGGCGCTGAGTCCCGAAGGAACCGATGGAGGCATATTGTTGCGGACAAGGGGATGGAATGAATTTGTTACCGCTGATATCGAGTGGGCCGACATGCTTGTCCTGGGGCCAGGCCCGGAACCGGCAGAGAGGGAGATCAGTATCCTGAAAGATTTTGCCGAAAATGGGGGAGGCATCCTGGCGCTGGTAACAAAAGGACACGAAAGGTTGATCAACGGCCTGTCGCGTTATCATCCTGAACCTGATTTCCAGGGCAGGGAGGGGAACTTTGAGACGATCGAAAAATGCCTCGTGATCCCTGATTTCCTGCGGCCTTTCGAGAGGGAAGACATGGAGGTCCTTTCGCGAGTAAGGTTCAGGGGAACTCCTGTGATCAGGGGGGTCGACCAGAATGCCGTGCTTCTTTCGTTCAGAAATGGTTCTCCATTCGTCTGGCGTGAAAGATGCGGTGAAGGGACGATCCTGTTCGCGTCATTCGACCCGGTTCTCTCCGGAGGCGAATTTGTTCTTTCCCCTGTTTTTCTGCCATTGGTACAGCAGGCCGTTCTGGCGATGGACCCGGGCCGGGAAGCAGTTGAAGGACATCTTGTAGGTGAACGTTTCGGGTGGGACAGGGAGAGCAGCTCCAGGCATACGGTAATCCTGCCGGGGGGCGCGGAATACAGCCCGGAGGCGGCGATATCTCCACAGAACCTTATGATTCCGGTGGGAGGTATTCCGGGGTTCGTGAGGATCTCGGATGGGGAAGATACTGTATGGATGGTGGATGTCAACCCTGACTGTGCCGGCGAGTCAGACTTGTCATTCATGACAGGCGAAGAAGCCGCGGACTCGCTTGGCTTCGAAGACTACATCGTGATCGATGAACAGGAGGATACGATTTCCAGTATCGGTTCAGCGAGAAAAGGAAGGGAAGTCTCGTTGCCCTTTATAATGGCCGCGATCCTGCTGCTGATCATCGAATTGGCAATAGCCCAGAAAAAAGAGATGGCAACGGAAAGACCCTGAGAAGATGTGGGAAGAACTCAAAGAAACTATCGCGGGGCTTGAGGCCTGCGCCGGGCTTTTCAACCGGCTCGGGAAGGAAAAGGCGCTGGTGCCGGTCAGGGGGCTTACGGGAAGCGCCCGCTCGCTTCTGCTCGCCACTATTACCGGGCAGAGGCAGGACTGCATGGTGGTCATAGCTGCTGATCCGGTCAAGGCGCGTGATATCGAGGCCGATCTGGTCTGTTTCGGTGTAGAGGGTGTAGTCTCCTATCCCGAAGACGAGATTCTTCCGTACGATTACCAGGATCCTGACAGAAACCTGACCGGGTTCCAGATGAAGGCTCTCGAAGCTCTCATGGAGGGGCGGTGCCGGGTGCTTGTATGTACGGCCAGGGCCATGCTGAAAAAGGTGTTCAGTCCGGAATTATTTGGCAACCTGCTGATCGATATGGCCGCGGGAGAAGAGTTCGATCTCTACGATCTGGCATCACGGCTCATTCATCTGGGATACGAGAGGCATGAAATCGTTGAGGCAAAGGGCCAGTTTGCGATAAGGGGAGGGATCCTGGACATCTTCGAGGTCAGCAGTGAAGATCCTGTCAGGATGGAATTCGATGGGGACACGATTTCCCGGATCAAGGATTTCGACATCGAGTCCCAGAGATCGATGCGTGAAAGGGATTCGATCAGGGTTCGGCCATTCCACCATATTTCGATTGATGAAAAAGGGCTGCGTAGACTCAGGGACTTTCTTTCGGAAGGAGCCGCGGACCTGGATGAGAATGAAAAGGCAAAGAAAATGCTCCCGGCTGATCGCCTGGAAGATGGAATACAATTTTATGGCATGGAACATTACGCGGCAGTAGTTCATGATCTGGTATCTGTCTTTGACTACTTTGAGCAGCTCCCCATCCTTGTCACGTATGACGCGGAGGATATCGAAACGTCGCTGGATGAATTCCGCGGGGAGGCGGCTGAACGGTTCGAGAGCTCGAAAGACGAAGGACACTTCTATCCTCCACCCGGAAAAGTGTACATGTCAGTAGAGGAGCTGGAAGATTTCAGGGAAAAGATGTGCCGGATCGAATTCAGAAGGTTTGGGCAGGAAAAGGCAGTGAGGTTTTTTACCAGCCCACCGGGAGATTACCGGAGAAATATCAAGGGGCTGTTATCGGATATCAGGAAAGAAATCGCTGCTGACAGGCAGGTTTTTCTGTTCTGTTCCAATGAATCCCAGAGAAACAGGACCGAAGACCTTCTATCTGAAGTAGCACTCGAAATAGATTTTCCCCTTGGATTTCTGTCCAGCGGATTTCGCTGGTCTGACGCGGGCGTGCTGTTTCTCAGCGAAGAAGAGGTCTTTGGCCGGTTTCACAGGCCCTGGCATTCGCCCAGGGCACGGAACAGGTCCCTGACATACGACCCTACGCATTTCAAGCCGGGGGATTTTGTTGTCCATGTCGACCATGGGGTGGGCAGATACATGGGGATGAGGAAGTTGGGGGTCGATGGAGAGCAGACAGAATGTCTCGACATCCGGTACGATGGCGATGACAGGCTGTTTATCCCGGTAGCCAAGCTGAGAATGATCGAGAAGTATGTTGCTGCTGACGGAGCCGCTCCCGCGATAGCCAGCCTCAGGTCAAAGGCGTGGAACAGGTCGAAGGCACAGGCCAGGAAAAGCGCCGGGCTGATTGCAAAAGATCTTCTTGAAATATACGCGGCCCGGCAGATCGCAAGCGGGTGTGCGTGCGGGCCCGACAAACCCTGGCAGAAAGAGATGGAAGCATCCTTTCCCTGGGAGGAAACTCCCCACCAGCTTCAGGCGACCGACGAGGTCAAAAAGGACCTCGAAAAAATCACCCCCATGGACAGGCTTTTGTGCGGTGATGTGGGGTTTGGAAAGACCGAGGTTGCGATAAGGGCAGCTTTCAAGGTTGTTCTCGAAGGCAGGCAGGTCGCTTTCCTGGTCCCCACCACAGTTCTGGCCCTGCAGCATTTCAACACGCTGCGGGAAAGGGTCGGCGGTTTTCCGGTGACAAT
Organism: uncultured bacterium; assembly: GCA_965370495.1. Taxonomy (GTDB): domain Bacteria; phylum Krumholzibacteriota; class Krumholzibacteriia; order Krumholzibacteriales; family Krumholzibacteriaceae; genus Krumholzibacterium. Next base: position 17,457 of record CBDUUV010000019.1, on the reverse strand, counting down.
CGAGATGTTAAGCAGGTTTGTGCCTCCCGCACGTCAGAAAAGGATTGTCAGGGAAATAGGAGAGGGAAAAACGGATATTGTTATTGGTACACACAGGCTAATCTCGAAAGATATAGATTTCAGGAATCTCGGCCTTGTAATCGTCGATGAGGAACACAGGTTCGGGGTCAACCAGAAAGAGAAATTTAAAAAACTGAAACGAAGCGTCGATGTGCTGAGCATGACGGCAACACCCATTCCGAGGACTCTGTCGATGGCTGTTTCCGGGATAAGGAACATATCTGTGATAGATACGGCTCCCAGAAACAGGCTGCCGATCCATACTGAGATACTGCCCTTTGATGATGAAAAGATCAGGGAATCGATAATGAGGGAAATCAATCGGGGAGGGCAGATTTTCTTCGTTCATAACAGGGTGCAATCGATAGCAGTAATGGAAGGATACCTTGAAAGGCTGTTGCCGGAGAAGGTGAGGGTAGCTCATGCTCACGGGCAGATGAAGGGCGTGGAACTCGAGAAGGTCATGGTGGATTTTCTCGAGGGAAAGTTCGACGTACTGCTCTGCACAATGATTATCGAGGCGGGCCTGGACTTTCCAAACGTGAATACGATAATTATCAACAGGGCTGACCGTTTTGGTCTTGCGCAGTTGTACCAGCTTCGCGGCAGGGTGGGCAGGTCAGACAGGAAGGCATATGCATACATGCTTGTCCCGAAAGGCGGAAGCCTGGCGGCAACCGCGATAAAGAGGCTTCAGGCTATCAGTGAATTCGATTACCTCGGTGCCGGGTACAGGATAGCGATGAGGGATCTGGAGATAAGGGGCGCAGGAAACCTTCTGGGGCATCAGCAGTCGGGACAGATTAATTCGGTTGGCCTCGACCTGTATGCCCGTATGATAAAGGAAGAAATATCGAGGATAAAGGGCGAGCCACAGGAAGAGGAAAGGGAGGTTAGAATATCCATACCGTTACCCGCGTATCTTCCCGAAGAATACATATCCGATACGGAAGAAAGGATGGATATCTACAGAAGGCTGACGCGGGCCGGGACACTTGAACAGGCGGAATCTGTCGGGGATGAACTTCGTGACAGGTTCGGCCCTCTGCCGGTGGCCGCGGAAAACATCCTCAAGCTTGTCGAGCTGAAGGCCAAGGCTTTGCGCCTGGGCCTGGAGAGTATGGAGGTCGATGAAGGGGGGGGGCTTCGGGCAGGGTTTGCCACCGGAAGAACCCCCGGCAGGGAACTGCTGGCCCAGATAGCAAAGAAATTCGAAGGCAGGTTGACTTTCCATACAGACAGCGGGTTTTCGATGTCAGTTGGGCCTGAAGCCGGTGGGGGGAAAAACAGGGTATCAGGCGAAGGCCCGGCAGGCTGGAGGAGGGTCGCCGCGGTCGGAGATCTTGAAAATCTGTTGAATTTGTTGGAATTATTTGTTAAATAGAGTAGTTTAAGTTCTATGAGCGGAAGCTTTTGACGCAAGGATAGCATGGCAGGGTTTTTAGAAAGGTGAACGAAGTGAGAAAAGTGATTCTTTCTCTGGCCGTTATCGGCCTGGTGCTTTCGATGGGTTGCTCCGGGACAGAGAGAAAAGACATGATCGTCGCGGAAATCGATACCAGGACAATTACGATCGGCGAATTCGAGACGACAGCGGAAACGCTGGAGAACAAGTACCTTCCGGAGACGGATGATCTGGAAGGAAAGAAAGAGCTTCTCAAACATATGGTCAACAGGGAAGTAATGGTGCTGAAAGCCCAGGCGCTGGGATACCAGAAAGAAGAAGCTTTCGTGAAGTTCCTGAACCAGTTCAAAGGCCCTTTTCTTATAACAGCCCTGTGGAACGAGGAGATCACAAAGAAGGTCGTAGTTACCGAAGAGGAAATAGATTATTACTGGGAGCAGATGCAATATGAATACACGCTCAGCCAGCTCATAGTTGCAAATGAAAGCGAAGCTTTCGAATACCGGGAAAGGATTGTTGAAGGAGGGGAAGATTTTGCTGAAATGGCTCGCAAATACTCCTTTGGGCCGGCGGCGGCGGATGGAGGGCATATCGGCAGTTCTCCCGTAGGAAAGATCCACTGGTGGATCGAGGAGATCCTTTTTCAGATGAAAGAGGGGGAGGTCTCGCCACCCGTCAGAACAGACACTGGATGGGCGTTGCTCCTGGTTCACAAGAAGAGAAAGATCATGCCTGAGCTTGACAGGGATTATGCCTCCCGGCGCGTTCGGGGAATAAAGGAATTCAAAGGCAGGGACGAACTCAAGAAACAGATAGAAAGTAATATCAATCTTCAGTTCTTCAGCGATGCGATTGATATAGCCTTTGACCACCTGCCGGAGGATATTCCTTTCGAGGATATTGTGAATTACAAGGTTACCAAGAGCAATGCTCCCGTAATAGATCTCCCGGAACAGTATAAAGACATGATAATATGCCAGTATGATGACGGGGACTATACCCTGGGGGACTTTGTGGAATATCATTCCATGTCGTCGCTGGTTGAGAGGCCGCGCCGACAATATGGGAAGGAATCGATAGTCCGGTTATTCAAAAAGTTGATTTATGATAAAGTCCTTCCCGTTTATGCGGAAAATGTTGCGAAGGTTCTCGATAATCCCGATGTTCGCGACAACTATGAAAAACGCAGGGAACAGTTTCTGGTCTACAGGTTGTACCAGGACCAGATAGAGGATGAGGTTATGGTCAATACTGGGGAGATCAGGGAATACTATAACAGCAACAAGGAATTCCTGATGACGCAAGAACGGCGGGATTACCAGATCATTGTTCTCGATGATATCGATACCGCCAAACTTGTATCCGGGAAGGCCAAGGCGGGCGAGGATTTCAACAGGCTGGTCGCAAGATATTCCAAGGATCCGACAGTGAAGGAGAATATAGGCAAGACCGGGCTTCAGTATTCAGGCAATTATCTGGAATATGATGGCGTCGCTTTCGCGCTCGAGGGTGTTGGGGCTGTCTCTGACGCATTCAAGATCTCGAGAGGATGGGTGGTTCTCAAGATTCTGGAAATAGAGCCGAGCAGGATTCCTACTCTTGGTGAGGCAACAAACACGATCAAAAAACAGTTAGTGGAGGAAAAGAGCTCGAAACTTATGGAAAAGAAAATGACAGAATGGCGCAAGGCATACATAATTACGATCAACGAGAGGAACCTGAAGAACGCAAATATGAGCAGAACCAGGCTGTAAAGGGGCTGGTGGTCGATTGAAACACTGGAAGTTACGAAGGGTTTCCGTAAGGCTCATTTTTCTCGTGATACTAATCTCTGGATGTAGAGAAAGGGATTCGGAAGAGCCGCCCGAGATAGTCCTCGGGGCTGTTGTAAAGGTAGGGGATGTCGTGCTGACCCAGGATAAACTCGAAAACCTGTTGCCTGAAAGCGAAAAAATTCCTTTCTCCATCGAAGAGAAGACCCACTTCATACAGAAATGGGTTGAAATAGAAGTCCTTTACCAGGAAGCGCTGCTCCGCGGCCTTCAAAATGATCCCAGGGTCGGGGCAAGGATAAAAACGCTGGAGAAGGAATTTCTTGCCGACCATCTTGTTTTTCTTGAACTCCGTGAACGCATCGAGGTCTCTGAAGAAGAGATCGAAAAGGATTTCGAACTTCACGGAAACGAGTACAGGAACGAATACCGGGTCAGTCATATCCTGGTGAACACCCTCGAGGAGGCGGAACAGGCAAAAACCATGCTCGAGAAACAAAGCTTTGCCTGGGTGGCCAACAGGTATTCAGTGGATCCTATGGCGAAAAGAGGGGGCGATCTCGGATACCTCACAAAGGGAAATATGATCCCGGAATTTGAGACAGTGATATTCAATATGCAGCCTGGCAAGGTCAGTGGAATAGTCAAATCGGATTTCGGGTTTCATCTGATCAAGATGGCCGGTATGCGAGAAGCAAGGGTCAAGGTTTCTCTTGCGGAGGTGAGGGAGCGCATAGTAAGCAGGCTTCTGATGGAAAAAAGAAAAAAAGCGTACAGCGATTTCATGAAATCATTGATGGAATCGGCGAATGTCGAATATTACGAGAAGGAACTATGAGCCGGAAACATTCTCACGGGGGGGCGCCCCCCTGGACAAAGAAGGGAATCCGGCGAGGGAGGAAAAAAGTGAAGGGGCCAGGCAGTTTGATTTTTCTTGTGCTGAACATCTGTATTCTGTTTTGTGCTGTTTCAGGCGCGGTTGCTGATGATGGAGACAAGCAGGTTATCGACAGGGTAATCGCCGTAGTCGAAGACAGGGCGATTCTGCAGAGTGATCTGGAAATGGAATACAGCCGGTTCCTCATGCAGCTGAAGAAAACAAACCTTTCACCCGCCGAGGAGAAGGAAAACCGGAAGGAGATCCTCGATGGGCTGATAGCACATCTGTTGATGGCAGTGCATGCTGAAAAGATCGGGATAGAGGTCACCGAAGAAAGGATAGACGGAGAGATCGAACGCATCGTCGATGATAATGTGAGGGCACTCGGTGGAATCGACGCTTTTCAGAGAGAACTGACAAAAGCCGGGATAACCCTGCAGCAGCTGAAGGCACAGTGGAGAGAGAAGATAAAATCCAACAGGCTTATCGAAATGTTGAAATACAGGGAAGGCCTTATGGATGTCAATGTTACTGAAGACGAGATCAGGGATTACTACAGGAACCACTACGAAGAACTGCAGAAACGCCCGGCCACGGTTTCGCTTTCACAGATACAGATACTGATGAAAGCGAAAAAAGCTGCCGAAGATGCGGCGATGGAAAAAATAAAAAAAGTAGAAAAAATACTGGAAGAAGGCGCGGATTTCGAGAAAACAGCCAGGGAATACTCCGAAGGCCCCAGCGCGAAGTTCGGAGGAAGCCTCGGGTTCGTAAAGCTGGAGGATCTCGATAGCCCCCAGTTCGAAAAGGCCGTCAGGCAGCTTACGGCCGGCCGGATAAGCGGGCCGGTTCGAACAGAGCATGGCCTTCATATCATCAAGCTCGAAGAGGTGAGTGGGGACAGGGTCCGCCTCAGGCATATCCTTGTACAGGTGGAAGCTGATACCGAAGCCACCAGGAAGACCGCGGAAAGGATCAGGCAGGAGATCCTCGACGGAGCGGATTTCGCCCAGATGGCCGTCAAATATTCGGAGGACTGGGATACGAAAGACAGTGGGGGCGATGTTGGTGAAATAGCAGTCAACAACCTGCCCGAGTTCTTTGTGGAGGCGATCAGGGGCCTGGCCGGGGGAGATATAGCCGAGTTGATCGAGGAAGAAAAAGGATTCAGGATAATCAAAGTAACAAGCTGGGCACAGGAGCGTCCCTATACCCTGGAAGAAGCGAGAGAGGGGATCAGGGAGCTTATCAGGCAGAAGAACTTTGTGGATAACTTTGACGGGTATGTCGAAAACCTGAAAAACAAGTATTACATCGATATCAAAATGGAAAAATAGGTGTATGCGAATCGATATGTTGCTCAAAACGCTTTGCCTGGTGAAAACCCGCAATATAGGAAGAAGTGGTTGTGAGTCAGGCAGTATCAAGATAAATGGAAGAGCGGTAAAACCGTCCAGGATCGTTTCGAATGGAGATGTACTGGAGATAAGGTATCCTGACAGGATCCTGGTGATTGAGATAACAGGCATCCCGCCTGGCCAGGTTTCTAAAAGGGAAAAGACGGAATATTTCAGGGTAATCAGGGAATCGGCGTTGGATGGTGAAAGCGGAGGGTGGAATGCCTGAGAAAAGGGCCAGGTTGGCGCTAACGATCGGTGATCCGGCAGGGATCGGGCCGGAGATTTCAGCAAGGCTTCTCGAGAAAGGAGAGCTCGACAAGGCCGATATCCGGCTTATCGGTTCTGCGGAAGCGCTTTTCAGGGAGCTTGAACCGGGGATAGCGGGAAAGCTGGAAGTTTTGTCTGTCAGGGAAGCCGAATCCGGAAAAGAGCCTTCTTCTTTTCCTGTGATAATCGATGTGGCCGGGGATACGGTTGTTCCGATGGGAGGACCGTGCGGGGAGGGCGGCCGGATATCAGGAAAAGCTATTGAGGCCGCGGTCAGGCTGGCCAAAAAAGGAACAGTAGATGGGATAGTGACCGGGCCTGTATCCAAGGAAGCTCTCAATAGGGGAGGGTATTTCTATAAAGGTCATACGGCGATGCTCTCAGATCTGATGGATGCTCCCGACTGCCAGATGTTAATGGTCTCAGGAGCACTGAGGATCCTCATACTTACAAGAGACATCCCTCTTGCGAATGTTCCGGAAAAGATAACAGAGGAATTGATCAGGACAGGAACAAAAGTTACGGTGAGAGCCCTCCGGGAATTCTTCGGAATCGATGCTCCCAGGATACTTGTAGCAGCCCTGAATCCGCATGCTGGTGATGGAGGAATAAACGGGGCTGAGGAAGCAGACACGATCCTTCCCGCCGTTGAAAGCCTGCGCTCGGAAGGCATCGATGTGGAAGGCCCTATACCCGCCGATACGCTCTTTCACGATTGGTGGAAAAAGGGGGTGGATGCTTTCATCGCTCTATATCATGACCAGGGAATGATACCTTTCAAGATGAACGGTTTTGAAAACGGTGTTAATATGACCATTGGCCTTCCAGTAGTGAGGACATCCGTATGCCACGGTACGGCTTACGACATTGTGGGAAAGCGTATAGCTGATCCAGGCAGCTTGAGCGCGGCAGTAGCACTGGCGACAGGGTGCCTCACGAACCGGAAAAAGAAAATAGGAATCTAGGATCCGTATGTTTCGGGAAAAACGGATAATAACAGGTGTATACCACCTGTCAAAAGACTTCGGGAAGCACTTCAGCCTCAAGGATATCAATTTCCAGGTGGCGAACGGGGAGATCGTTTTTCTGGTCGGTCCAAGCGGAGCTGGCAAAAGCACGCTTTTCAGAATGATATACATGGATGACTACCCGGTCAGCGGGCAGGTTGTGGTAGGGCCTTACGTATCGACAAGGATGAAAAGAAGATCGATTCCGGACCTTCGTCGCAGAATAGGGATCATCTTTCAGGATTTCCGCCTTCTCGAAGACAGGACGGTATTTGAGAATGTCGCCCTGGCTATGAAGGTGACCGGAACGAAGATGAGTGATATCAAACGTCAGATGACGGATATCCTGACAAGAGTAGGCCTGTATCACAAAAGATATGAATACCCGAGGACTCTGTCCGGTGGAGAACAACAGCGCGTGTCGATTGCTCGCGCGGTAGCAAACAGGCCTTCCATACTACTGGCCGATGAACCTACGGGTAACCTGGATCCTGTGGCGACAAAGAATATCCTGGAACTCCTTTTCAAGATAAATGCCGGCGGCACCGCTGTTTTGATGGCTACACATGATATAGATCTGGTAAGAAGTTTCGGCCAGCGTATCATATATCTCGAAGAGGGAAGGATCGTCAGGGACAGCGAAAAGGTATATGTCGGTGATATAAGGGACAGGATCGGAGATTCCAGCGTCAGTGAAAGAGCGGACAGATTGTCTGGCCACGAGATAACCGATGGCGGTGAAGGATGAAATTGAATGAGATAAGATATATCATCGACGAATCAATAGGGATGCTGTGGAGGCGTAAGGCAGCGAGCCTGACATCGGTTATAATCACGGGGCTTTCCCTGCTGCTACTGGTGGTATTTTTGATGGTAACACTGAATATAGCTGGATTAATTGAAAAAACGAGTGAAGAAACAAGGGTGTATGTCTATCTCGAAGACGGGATCGCAAGGGACGAATCAAGGGAGATCCAGCTCAGGTTGATGGCTCAGACAGGAGTCGAAGAGGTAGTGTATATCTCGCGCGAGGAAGCTCTTGTTGATTTTCGAAATGCTCTCGGAGAGGGAAGCGACCTTCTCGACGCTCTTGACAGTAATCCTCTTCCGGACGCATACAAGGTAAAGCTGAAACAGGAATACGTGAAAAGCGACATCATGGAAATGCTGGCTGAAAAGGTGGGGGAATGGGAAGGTGTTGAGGAAGTAAGGTATGGCAGAAAATGGTTCGAAAGAGGAGAAAAACTTGTCAGAGGCTTTTACATTATCGATCTTGTTCTGGGAGTGATAGTTTTTCTTTCGGTAGTATTCGTGATCTCCAACACGGTAAGGCTGACAATACTTAACAGCAGGAGGACCATAGATATTCTGAAACTGATAGGCGCGACAAACGCTTATATCGAGATACCTTTTGTGATCGAGGGCGCTCTGCAGGGCGTCGTTTCCTCTCTCCTGGCGATCGGGCTCCTCGCTGTAATCCACGGGGTAGCACGGCGCTACCTGCCCGGCCTTGTCTTCATCCGGATAGATGCTATCTCGGTATTCGTGTTGTTCTGCGCGGTACTCGGCGCGGCAGGGAGTTTTGCGGCGCTGCGAAAGTATCTCAAATCCTGAAATGTCCTGTGATGGAATGCGTTACTTGAAGAAATTAATAATACCTGTTCTGATCCTGCTTGTCGCGTGCTGTGCGCTGGATACCCGTGCGCAGAAGAAGGATCTGAGTGGAAAGATCGGGGAAAAGGAACGGGAAATCCAGGACCTTCGCGACCGGATTCAAAACCAGAGAAAGAAAATCGGGGAACTCGAGAAACAGGAGAAAAACGAAGCGGAATACCTCAGGAAACTCAGGGATGAAGCGGCCTTAACGAAGCGCCTGCTCGACGGGCTCGATGAAAAGAAGGGCATGCTGGGAAAACAGGCGGAGGAATTCAGAACAAGCCTGGAAGAAAATGAGATTATCTACGGGCGCAGGCTTGGCATCCTTTCTAAACGCCTGCGGGAGATCTATAAGAACGGGCCCAGGAAGGCATGGACGGAGGTGCTTTCGGCGAACGATTTTTCCGACCTGCTCCAGAGGTACAAGTTTATTTCTCTGATAGCGGAGAGGGATGCAGACCTTGTCGATGATGTCAGGAAAAGGAGACGCGAAATAGAATTGCAGGAAGCCAGGATAACAGAGATCCTGTACGAAGTGACGACATCGAGGAACGAGAAAAAAAACGAACTGGAGAAACTGGAGGACAACAGGGCAAAACGCAAAAGGACGATAGCCATGCTTCAGTCCGACAGAAAAAAATATGAGAAAAATGTAAAGGAAATGGCATCCGCGGAGAAGCGGATGCAGACATTCATCGAGGAGCTGGAAAAAACGAGACTGGAACAGACGAAGGTATGGGGGGAATACGGGGAAAAAGACTTTGCGGCGCTCAAGGGAAAGCTGTTGAGACCCGTACCTGGCAAAACGGCCAGGAGATTCGGGAAATTCAGGCATCCGGAGTACGGTACGGTGACGTACAACACAGGGATCGATATAGAAACGAGGCCGGGAGAGCCCGTCCGCGTAGTCGGCAGGGGAAGGGTGGAGTTTTCAGGGGCGCTTCCGGGTTATGGGACCTGTATATTGAGTAATCATGGTGGAGGGTATTATACACTCTATGCCCATGTGGCCCGGGTGATTGTCAACCAGGGGGACCAAGTGGAACGGGGAGGGCTGATCGCAGAAACTGAAGGGGCGGGGCCTGGAAGCAGAGGAGGGTTTCACTTCGAGATAAGGGAATCAAAGAAAGCGCTTGATCCGGAAAGCTGGTTGCTGAAAGGGGGCCGGTGATCGATATCCTGTCAGCAGCAGAGATTATTGCCCAGGGCCAGCAGAGGACAGCGCGTCTTGTCGATGGAATGCTCGGTGCGGGCAGGATGCCGTCTTCCATGCTGTTTTCGGGGCCAGGGGGAGCCGGAAAAGAGCTTATGGCTGTCAGGCTGGCAGCCAGGCTGAACTGCATAGCTCCTGATTCATGCTCAGATTCGGTATGTTCTTCATGCCGCAAGACAGGAAGGCTCGAGCACCCGGACCTGCATCTGGTCTATCCATTGCCATCCGGGCCGGCAGAAAAATCGATGCCGGTCATAGTTGAAAGCAGAAGAGAAGATTTCCTCGCGCATGGCGAATTCGGCAACAAGGCTCGAAGTATTGGTATAGGGGCGATAAGAAAGCTGCTCGAAGTTGCAGGCAAACAACCATTCGAGGGAAAATATATGCCTGTGATTCTCTTCGAAGCACATCTCGCGACGATAGAAGCGCAGAACGCTTTCCTGAAACTTCTCGAGGAACCGCCGGCTTCGGTAGTTTTGATAATTGTAACCGGGTACCCGGACAGGCTTCTTCCAACGATCCTGTCAAGGTGTCGGGAGATACGCTTCGATCTTCTCGGTGACAGTTCGGTATCTGAGTTTCTCGAGACATTTTACTCGGTGGAAAAAAGCGAAGCCGGGAGGCTGGCATCTCTCGCGGGGGGAAGTATAAGGCGCGCGGTTGATTTTCTTGACGAGAGATTCCTGGGGCTCAGGAATGATGCCGTATCGGCGCTGAAACTTGTTCTTGAAGGAAAGACGAAGCAGATGCCGGCTGAGGCTGAGGGACTGGCGCGTGAATATACACGAGAGGAAACAGGAATCTTGTTGCAGGAGATGGTAACGCTGAACCGGCAGATGCTGAGGGCCAGGGAGGGGCGGCTTTCAGAAGGGGAGACGAAGCTGCTGAAGAAGGAATTCGGCGGCGGGGCAATCGAATCCGCGATGGGAAGAGACCTTCCCGAGGATATGCGGAAGATCGCAAAGGCTTCGGAAAGATTGAAGAGAAACGTCGACATCGAGCTGACATGGATTCAACTCCTGCTTGATTTGGCGGGAAAGTGGTATTAGATTGCTCATGCATCGTAACCTGCAATTGATGAACGAATTAAGGGGAGAAGCGGGAAGACGGCAAATCCGGCATTTCAACAGGAACAAGGATACGGAAAAATAATGGAAATAGTTGAGGTCCAGTTCAAGGCACAGAGGAAAGAGTACTTCAAAAACGCAAGGGCCCTTTATCTCAGAAACGGCAATTACTGTATAGTCCAGGCTGATCGCGGAGAGGATATGGGGCTTATCATATCACTTGCCCAGGCCCACGCCAGAGATGTTGCCGCGAATATGAAAGAGATCATCCGTCACGCTACGGACAGGGACGTCCAAATGCTGGATGAGGCCAGGGAAAAGGAAAAGGAAGCTTTGCGTATTTGCCAGGAAAAGGCAGCAGACCATAGCCTCGACATGAAACTTGTTGATGTAGAATACCAGTTTGATGGAAACAAGATAACGTTCTATTTTACCTCCGATGGCAGAATAGATTTCAGGGAGCTGGTCAAGGGTCTGGCCAGTATTTTTAGAACCAGGATAGATCTCAGGCAAATCGGTGTAAGGGACGAGGCAAGGCGTTTCGACGGGATGGGAATGTGCGGCCGCAGTCTTTGCTGTTCAACATTTCTGAAGGATTTCGAGCCTGTTACTCTGAAGATGGCCAAAGACCAGAATCTTCCTTTAACACCGGCGAAGATATCCGGCGCCTGCGGAAGGCTTATGTGCTGCCTTGCATATGAGCTTTCTGACTACAAGGAATTGATGAAAGGGATCCCCAAGGTGGGAAGCAGGATAATATGTTTCGGGTCCCGGCACCGTCTCGACAAGATCAATTTGTTCAAGGATTCAATTATCCTGACGGACGAAGATTCCAATACGATAGAAATACCCCTGGAGAAGTTCAGGCAGGAACTCGGGATATGCGAGGTTGAAGAAATTCCGGACAATGATGTAGGAGAGGAAGTGCTCCAGAAAGAATTCGAAAAAGAAAAAGATCCGGGCGAAAGGTAATCAGCAGAGCAATGGAAGCAAAAAAATTCTATATCACGACAGCGATCGATTATGTCAATCAAAGGCCGCATCTTGGAACAGCTTATGAAAAAATCGGTGCCGATTGCATGGCAAGGTACAAGCGGCTATGCGGGTTCGAGACGTATTTTGTGATGGGCAACGATGAGCACAGCATCAATGTAGAACGTGAAGCACGAAAAAAGGGGATGGACCCGATTGAATACTGCAAGAACATGTCGGGGGTTTTTACCGGAACCTGGAAAACACTTAACATTTCTTACGACGATTTCATCCACACTACCGAAAAAAGGCATGAGAAGGCCGTAATAAAGCTTTTCAGCAAGATCCATGATAACGGATATATCTACAGGGGCAAGTACGAAGGTCTGTATTGCGTGTCGTGCGAGGAGTTCATCAGTGAAAAGGACCTCGAGGACGGGCTTTGCCCGAGGCACAAAAAGAAACCGGAGATGCTGAGTGAGGATAATTATTTCTTTGCCCTGTCGAAGTTCGAAAAACCTCTTCTGGAACATATGGAGAAAAACCCGGATTTTGTAAAACCAAAGACGAGGGCCAACGAAGTGCTGAATGTGATAAAGGGAGGGCTTCTCGATGTCTCGATTTCGAGGGCGGGAATGAAATGGGGGATACCGCTTCCCGTCGACAGGGACCACGTGGTCTATGTATGGTTCGATGCCCTGACAAACTATATCTCGGCTCTGGATTACGGTGGAGATGATACCGAAAAATTCGACCGGTTCTGGCCTGCCGATTATCATGTGATAGGCAAGGATATTACGAGATTCCATTGTGTGATCTGGCCGGCGATGCTTATGGCGGCCGGCATCGAGCTCCCGAAGTCCATTTTCGCGCACGGGTTCATATCCCTGGCTGGTGAGAAAATGAGCAAGTCGAGAGGCAATATACTGGATCCCGGGAAAATGGCTTCTATTTTCGGGCCGGACGGACTCAGGTATCTTCTTCTCAGAGAAGTTCCGTTCACCAAGGATGGAGATATCTCGGTGGAAATACTTGTGAACCGCTACAACGCAGATCTCGCGAACGAGCTGGGTAATCTCTTCAGCCGTACTCTTGCTATGATCTCGAAATATTTCGGAGGCAGGATAGAATCGGCTCCGTTTGACAAAAACAGCGACCTGTATGCCGATCTGCTTGGCGCGCTCGAGGGGTACAGGAATTATATGGAAAAGATGGAATTCTCGAAAGCTCTCGGCGCCTACTGGACCATCATTCAGCGGGCAAACAAGTATATTGAGGAAAAAAGCCCGTGGGCGCTGGCAAAAGATGAATCGAAGGTTGATGAACTCAAAGCTGTCTTCAGGGAACTTCTCGTAGTCCTGAGGACTTCGGCGTTGGTGCTCGAGCCTTTCATGCCCGTAAAAATGAAAGAGATGTCGGATCAGCTCGGGGGGGCGCAAGTTGCTATCGACGATCTTCCCGCAGGCGAATCGGCTGCTGAAAACCTCGAGCATCCTGCCCCGCTTTTTTCAAGGATACAGGAAAAACCTGAAGATATATTCAGGGATTGAGGCGTATATGCTTATTGATTCTCACGCCCATCTCAATATGTCGCAATTCTACGGCGATCTTCCCGCGGTTCTCGAAAGAGCACGCGCGGCTGGCGTGGGCGAGATTCTCAATGTCGGATACGATCCGGCTTCGATCGACGAGACCGTTGCGCTGGCCGATGAGTACGGGAACGTATATGCGGCGCTCGGTATACACCCCCATCACGCGACCGAATGGAACACAGAACTGGAAAACAGGATAAAACGGCTTCTCCTGAGAAGAAAGGTGCTGGGTGTCGGAGAGATCGGCCTGGACTACTACAGGGACCTTTCTCCACGTGATGTGCAACAGGATGTCTTTCGCCGGCAGATCGGCATCGCGCTTCGATTTTCGAAGCCGATGATCATTCATTGCCGCGATGCTTTCGAGGATGTTATGAAGATTCTGGAAGATGAAGGGGCCTCGGAGAGCGGAGGGATCTTCCATGCTTTTTCAGGCGGGATCGACGAGGCCGTGAGGGTACTCGGCCTGGGTTTCCTTCTTGGCATCGGAGGACCGCTTACATACAAGAACTCCCGCCTTCCCGATGTCGTGGCGCGGTTACAGTCGAACAGTTTCGTGCTGGAGACGGATTGTCCCTACCTTCCCCCCGTGCCGTACAGGGGCAAGAGAAATGAGCCTGCCTATATAACGTATGTAGCGGAAAGATTCGCCGAGCTGAAAGAAGTAAACAGAAAAGATATCGAACGCGCTGCGGAGGCTAATTACAGAAGGCTTTTTAACGGCGAAAAAGATATTCCGGCAAGTATCGCGTACGGGCTCAAGGGCAACCTGTATATAAATGTCACGGCGACATGTACGAACAACTGCGTTTTCTGCGCAAGGTTTCTTCCCGGCAATCATCTATACGGGTACAACCTGAACCTGGCTGTCGACCCCTCTGTGCAGGAGATGGTATCTGCGGCGGAAAAACTCCTGGAAACAGGGGATTACGGGGAGATAGTATTCTGCGGGTACGGGGAGCCTTCGGCGAGGGTGAGGGATGTGATCAAGGCTGCCGAAAGATTGAAGAAACACGGGTTGCCCGTGCGGCTTAATACGAACGGGCACGGGAATATGATCAATCAGAGAGATATAGTACCTGAACTGGAAGAGGTTTTTGAAAAAATCTCGATCAGCCTGAACGCTCCTGACAGGAAAAAATATGTGCAGATATGCAGGCCGGATGCTGGGGGAAAGGCGTTCGACACGGTCATGGATTTTATTGGAAAGGCCGCCGGGTCAAGGATGGAATGTGTTGTAACGGCTCTTGATTATCCGGAAGTCGATACTGAAGCGACCGGCAGGGTGGTTAGCGGGATAAAGGGAGCGTGCTTCAGGGTCAGAAAATATCATTTCACGGCAGGGCTCTGCGGATAATGGGGCGCGGTAATGGAGCAAAAGAAAAGATGGCCGGTATGCGGAAAAGAGACCGGGAAAGGGTGGTTTCTGCCTGGGGGGGCTTTCCATCTGCCCCGCACGCTGTCGGTGCTGGACAGACACATGAACGACTCCTCCTGGTGCTCTGTTTGTAATTTCTAGTACTCTGCCAACGAACCCCCTGGGAAAACAGCTGTTGATATGGATCGATCCGGAGGATACGCTTGAAGGAAAAATCCGGGCATAAGGCAAAAAAAAGCCTGGGCCAGAATTTTCTTGTCTCGGGCAGGGTTATCGGCAGGATAGTCGATGCTCTGACCCGGGGGGAAACACTGCCTGTTTTCGAGATAGGCCCGGGACTCGGCGCGCTCACAATACCACTGGCCGAAACCGGGGTACTTCTGACAGCTTTCGAGATTGACAGGGGCCTGGCCGAATTGATTCGAGCCAGATGCGAAAAGTACGATAATGTCGAGATAGTGACCGCTGATATCAGGGAGATCGATTTTGATAACGAAGCTCTCACCCGTGGGTGGGACAGATATCTTGTCGTGGGTAACATACCGTACCTGCTCACAAGCACGATTATGCTGAAGCTTCCCGAGGGGCAAAAGTGCGCCGCGTCTGTGATCATGATCCAGAAAGAGGTCGGGGACAGGATTCTTGCTACACCCGGAGAGCGTAATTGTGGTATCCTGTCGGTCTTTATGCAGGCATACCTCGATATCTCGAGGGTGACGACGGCAAGGGCGGGTTCGTTCAGACCAAGGCCTGAAATCGACAGTGTCGTCCTGAAATTCAAGCCACGGGCGCTTGATGGTGTGCCCGAAGACAGAAAAGACTTTTTGGGATTTATCAAGATGGGGTTTTCGCAGAGGCGCAAAAAACTCAGCAGCCTTATCAGGAATTCTTATGGTGAGGGTGGAAGGGATTTTGCAGGAAGTCTCGCGGAGGCGACCGGGCTGGATCTCGGCCGCAGGCCGGAACAGCTGGCTCTGGGAGATTGGTTCGTATTGTACAGGGGATACAAGGAGTTACAGGGATCACGATGATGTCTTCACGCGGAATGCTGTTTATTACGGGAATATTCTGTGCTGCGGTGTTGCTGTCCGGGGACGGTCTGGCCCGGGGTACGGGTGGAACACAGGAAAATTCCGGCAGTGAACTGAAAACAGCCGAAAACGATTCCACGAAAGTGAAGATCCTGACCTTTCAATCGAAATCAAGCCTGAAATTCACGGAAGGATATTATCTTGGGGAAACGGGAATGTCTTCGACATTCAATGCCTATGGTGGATGGATATTGAACAGCAACCTGACTATCAGCAAAAAGAAATTCAGGGGCAGGGATATGGATTTGATCATGGAAAACTTCATGAATTCCGCGGTCAAGGTGGTCCCCGGCACATACAACCTGAACCTGTCGATCGGAAAAATCTATTCGAAACAGGTGAGTTCCGGCATGGCGAAGTACGGGAAAGAGATCGTGATGGAGGATGAATCAGCCGCATTGAGTTATATATATTCCAGGGCAACTCTTGGCGCTGACAAGACGGAAGGGCATTTCACCGGCAAGGCTTCGATGGGGCAGCAGGATTTCAAGTTCAACAAGACCATGGCCGTGCAGGCCGGCGGATATCAGAACTACAGCATCGGCGATAAAATAGGGGTTGGAGGTGGTTTCGGTACGACCTTCAAGCGCGAGCAGAGCGATATCGGGGCGATCGAGTTCAAGGGAATCACAAGCCGGGTAGATACGCTGCGTGCCGGTTTCGAGATCGGCGGCAAGGGAGAGAAGTTTCTGAAAGTGAAATATTCCCGGAAAATGGGAGTACTGCGGCAGATAGACCCTCCGTTCGGTAATTCGATGCAGGCGCTTGACAATCCTGAAGACGCGCAGGAAGAAGAAAACCGCATAAAAGGCGAGACCCTGCATCTGGAGTCCGCGATCAAGCCGATGAAGACGCTGAGTATCAAGGTAACATTCGACCATAATTATTCAGATGAGAAATTTGTAGTGGAAAACCGCAGGAACAAGGAGATGGAATCGAATAATCTTGAAGCCACAGCATCATATAAATACAGCACGAACGGCAGTCTGGGGATTACGATGAAAAGGGGCGAGTCGGTTACAGAATTCGGTCCTACCTCTGTTGCCAGTTACAGCATGAAGAATTATGCCCTCAACGGATCATGGAAGCATTCAATACACGATTCCCTCGATATTTCCCTCACAGGGACGATGACACTAAAACAGAAGTTCTACGTGAAGAAGGAACAGAATCCCCGGGATGTCGATCACCTCTTTTCTTCGATCGGCGGCAAGATAAACGCGTATCTCTTCAGGGTCATCAAGACAGCGATAGCCATCTCGGCCAGCAGGCGTGAAATCGTTAATATCGACGCTACTCTGTCCGGTGATAACCGGGCGGATTATCAGTACCTTCTCGTTCCCGAGTTTTCAATCAGGCCGGCGACGTGGATCGCGATCAAGCAGAAATACGAGATCAAAATGGATTATACGGAATATTCATTCGATCCGGACCGTAATTATCTCAATAGAAACACGGTACTTGTAACAGACGCGTCTTTCAGGATCCTGCCCCCCATTCGTTTCAACTTGAACCACCGGTACCAGATGAAAGATACCGGTAGCTATCTTGCGAAAGATGGTGGAGAGAGGCTCTATGGCCCGACCAACCAGAACCTCGAACACAAACTGAAAATGAACCTGAAGTATACGCCGGCAAAAGATACGGCATTTTTCATACAGGCGCAGTTCAAGGACCAGGTCAACAATTCCATCGGG
>CBDUUV010000018.1:0-28413 GCA_965370495.1 uncultured bacterium | reverse complement strand
CGAAACCATTCACCATCTGGATGTGAGGAGATAGTCGATGGATCGAGTGAAAGACGTAAAATCGAAAGGCGTCCTGCCACTATTATTAATCGTGCTGGGCATGATCACGTTCAGTTTTCTGGTCTTCGTGAACCGGCCGGTGCTTAGCCTCTTTGCCCCCGACGGACACCTGATGCTCTCGAGGGTAGCCCGTATCCATACCGTTCAGTTACTGCTCTGCGCATGGGGTTTATTGCTTCTAACACTGGGTTTTGTCTTTTACCGGCTAAGGCTGTTTCGTTTGCTGCACCGGCATCCGAGGCGCGCTTCATGCTATCTCCTGTTGACAGTCGTGTTCTATACTCTTGTGACCGCCGAGATCATCTACCACATATATCCTCAGCTATCGACCGCGGAGAAGTTGAGTCGTTCCGTTGCCTACATCCCATCTCCGTACAGCATACACCGGCTGGCGGATTTCGAGCATAGTCCTTTGGACGCATTGGGGAATGTCAAGTTTGCAATACGCGGGGGCTACCGTGGAGGCGTGTTCCCCGAGGAGAAGACTGATGGAGAGTTCAGGATCGTGTTCCTTGGAGGATCGTTCGTGTTTGATCCCGAGTCGCCCAACGAAGATGATTGGCCCCGACGCGTCGAGTCACTTGTTCGCCAGGCGGGATACGCAGAAATCCGGATTCTCAACGCCGGTGTGCCCGGGCATACGACCTTCGACTCGATCGCGAGGTTGCTCGCCGAGATCCATGCCTACAGACCCGATCTGGTCGTTTTATGTCATGCGTGGAACGACATGAAGTACTTCAACAGAATCACGGTCACACAGTCGCCGCTACGCGTGAACCGATCGCTCTTGAAGCCAACGCACAAGAACTTCCCACCGCCGCTCACCACCCGTCTGGCAGACCGATTCCAACTGGTTCGCCTGATCAAGGTCTTACCGACAATGTTTCGCGGGCGAGTCGACAATGAGGGCCTGCCTCCGCCGGGAGATTTCCAGGATAAGGTGTCCGAGCTCGGGCTCGCCCAGTTCCGCCTCAATCTGAAGACCTTCGCCGATGTGTGCCGTAATATCGAAGCACGACCAGTGTTGCTCGTGCAGCCTAGTCTGGTGATGCTCGACAACGAGAGCGATGTGCGCGAACGCGTGGCCTACCACTGGGTATTAATGACCCACCGGGCGGTGTACGACGCGTTTCTCGAATGTGAGCAGGCGATGCATGCGACGTCCACGGAGAAGTCTTGTGCCGTGTGGGATTTTACAAATGGGTTCGAAGGCCGCTCGGAGTATTTCGTGGACCACGTACACCTGTCTCGCGCCGGAAGCGTGGTCTTCGCCCGACTCATTGCCGATTCTGTAATCCAGGAGCTGGAAAGTTCGGGAGTGCATCGTTAGGATTACATCCATTTTGACCCCCCCCTGTGCTGAAACTATATCAGCCAGGCTCTGGTATAACCTGTGAGGTGTCCAGTGAGCCAGGGGAAGCCCGGGATTGTATTCATGGATATTCAGATCAGGTCGGAATTCAGGTATTTAACGAGTGAGCTTTGGCCTGAAGACAGGTCCTCGATAAGTGAAGCGACGGTGAAAATATGATCGAAAGCGAATTTGTTGAGAGAGGGCAGAAGAATCTCGATCTCTTCAGATGAAAGGTAATCGCTCGTTGCTTCGCATCCATACATCTGGTCCCTGAAACACATCATGATACCCGAGCCCTGGGAATAAGGGCCGATAAGATCAGTCGAGAATTTCATCTTTCTTCTAACAAGAGATTTCAATCTGGCAGGCATGCGATAGTACAGTTCCCGCGCATACATGTAGATCAGGTACTTTTTGCCTGCGATAGGAAGGTTCCAGTTAGAGTTATTCAAAGCTGCGGCGCGGGGCGAAAGCCTCAGCAGGAATTCCCTGTATAGCCGGTGTTTCGATTTCATGAAGTCGGGCACGTTCATTACGAAATGAAAGAACTTCAGGGAGTTGAATGGTGTTACGGTCCAGAAGAAAAATCTGTTGCGGTCTTCTCCTTCCGCGGTCCATTTGAGATTTCTCTCGCACACTATAAAGTGAACATATTTCATGGCGAGATCGGTCTCAGGGCATGCATCGAGATAATCCCTTATGCTGTCGAATATATAATCACTTTCTATCCCGGTGATCGATGCCGTTTGTTCGAGCGAAAGGATACAGTTTCGTTCGATGAGGTGGCTTGTGAGGTCGTCAAGATTTTTCATCTTCCTGAAAGGCCTGTTATCAGGAATCAGGAGGCCTCCTCCTTCCCCGGTAAAATATGTTATGTTTCCACCCCAGGTATCGCGGATTTGATCGAACAGGGGCATCGAAAAACTCATCCCGAGAAAGTTCATGCCGGACTTCATCCTGAGCAGGCGAAGGACATCCGACCCGTTTGCCTGATCGAGGGGGAAAAGTTTCCAGTCAAAGCCCAATGTGCGTGCTATTTCCCTGGCGACCACGACATCGGGGGCGGCTGTTTTGAAATGATCGAGAAAAGTGGCGCCGTAAAAAGGGACTTCCATCCTGGCGAGCCCTGCGGCGACCGATCTCGAGTCGAGCCCGCCGCTTGTAGCGAGGACATTTACATCGGCATGAACGGTTCCGGGGATGGCGCCTTCATTGCAAGTGGCTGCCCGATCCCCGCAGGCTTTGCAGAACAGGCTGGTCATTTCAGAGGCGATCTCATCCATCGATTTCCCCTCGTGCTCCTTCGATGAGAAATCGTGGCTGTAGAGATTTCTGATCGTGGGTTTATCATCCGCGGGAGTGATCCATATGATGGTTGCCGGTTCAAGGCGGGTGACGTTTTCGACCAGGGTCTTTCCGCCGGGCATGAAACCAAGCAGCAGGTACTGGGCAATAGCCATCCTGTCGAGACAGGTGTTATTTGATGTGTCAGTGATAAATCTTATCTCGCGCGAGACGATCAGTTTGCTGCCGATCCTGCTGCAGTAGAGGGGCAGACGGCCGAGTGAGTCATTAAGTATGCAAACCTGTCCTGTTGATTTATGCAGGATAAATATCACGAAGTCGCCGTCGGTGTCGAGAAGCCATTCAGTTATCCTGGCCTTGACATAGCCGGGGCTTTCCGGGCCGGTGTCACTGGAATTACTGTTTCCGTACAGGAGTGTCGTCAGCTCGGCCAGTTTTGAGTCGACGCGCGATGCGCTTTCTCCGTAGAATTTTCCCTCCATGCATATCAGGAAATCGGTGTTCTCGAATTTCTCAATGGGGTAGTTCGGGTGATATGTATACCCGAGAAAAATACTGTCAGTGGACATCAGTGTTTTTTGCCTGTGCCAGTCCTCGTGCAGCAGTGATTTGACCGACTGGAGAAGGAGTGGTTCCCTGCTGCCCAGTTCCCTGTCGGCATCGTAATAAAAATGTATCCCAGGCATATTTCGCCCCCCCCCAGGTCAGGGTCTTCATACAGGCCGTGATCTTGATCCAGGCTACGGGAACATTGTAGTATTGGTATGGGTTTCAGGCAAGATTTAAGAATCCGGGGAGGGAAGTTTTCACTGCCGGGCCGGTTTTCCGGATGCAGAACTGAATGTAATCCGGATTTTTTCACTGGTGCAAACTTTTTTCAAAAAAAGCCACATTAATTTGACGGAAGGGAAAAGCTGTGTTATTGTACCGGCGAAAGTCTGTTAATTCAGGCAGTAAGGGCCTGTTAATTCAGGGTTGCGGACGTTTGTGGACCAAGCCAGCAACGGCTTGTGGCTCAGGCAGTGGAGGCTGGTTACGGCGGGCTATAAAAGCCTGTTGAACCGGGCGTTGCGTAGACCGGTTATATCAGGCTTTTGCATGGGGGGGGCGATCGGTAGATATGGCCCCCGATGATTTCTTTAACCTGGGAGGCGCCCGATGAGGGTGATCAAGCGGTACCGGATACATACGGGTACGTTTGCATGGATACTTCATCGCTTGTCCGGACTAGGGCTGATTTTCTACCTTCTCTTGCATATATGGGTAATCAGCCATCTGTCGGGGGGAGAAAAATCGTTCGATGGGATTATGCACGCTTTTGGAAGCCCACTTTTTAAATTTATGGAAGTCGGGCTGGTTGGTGTGATCCTGTATCATCTGTTCAACGGATTGAGGATAACGCTTATTGATATGGGGGTTTTTATCGAAAAACAAAAACAACTGTATATAGTGGCGGTAGCCGTCTGGCTGGCGTCATGGGCTGCAATAGGCGCAATCATGATCGTACGCACAATGGCATTGCTAACCGGTTAGAAAGGAGGAGCGTAATGAAATATCGAGATACAGTCAGATCCGGCGGCGCTCTTCCGTGGCTCCTGCAGAGGATCTCAGGTGTCTACCTGGCAGTGATACTGCTGATCCACGTGATCAATCTTCATGTGCTGGTCGGCGGCGAAGTTACATTCGAAGCGATTGCCGAGCGGGTGGCTACACCAATGTGGAAGACGTTGAATATCTCGTTTCTCGTAATCGCGCTGTTTCACGGCCTGTACGGCCTGTGGGTCGTATCAGAGGATTATATACATAAAGGCTGGATGAGAGTTCTGATCTATGGAGTCTTCGTGACTATCGCGGTACTCTTCATGATCTTCGGAACCCTCACCATGATCACTTTCCAGCACGGAGGTTGATGAATCATGACATTCAATGATCCCGAAACCATTCACGATGTTGAGGGGGTGCCTGTTCACAGTGTGCATCGTCACGACGTGGTTATTATCGGGGCCGGTCTTGCTGGAATGAGAGCCGCAGTCGAAACTTCAGGTGAGCACGATGTGGCGGTGATATCCAAGGTCTTTCCCACCAGGTCGCACAGTGGCGCAGCCCAGGGAGGGATCGCGGCATCGCTGGCAAACGAGGAAGAAGACCATTGGGAATGGCATATGTTCGACACGATCAAGGGCAGCGATTATCTCGGTGACCAGGATGTTATCGAAACCCTCGTGAAGGAAGCGCCCATCGTGGTACGAGAGTTCGAACATTTCGGAGCCGCGTTTTCAAGGACTGCCGAGGGGCGGATCGCCCAGCGGCTGTTCGGAGGGCACACGAAGGATTTCGGCCGGGGCGGCCCCGTTCTGAGAGCCTGCTACGCGGTCGACCGTACAGGACATGTCCTTCTGCATACCCTTTACGAGGTATGCATCAAAAACGAAGTACGTTTCTATTCCGAATTCCATGCCCTTTCACTTATTGTTGATGATGGTGTCTGCCGCGGCGTCGTCGCGTGGGATATTATAAATGGCGGGGTTCATGTCTTTCACGCGAAGGTGGTGATGTTTGGCACGGGCGGATACGGGAAGGTCTTCAAGATCACCTCGAACGCCCTGGCCAACACGGGAGATGGCCTCGGGCTCGTTCTGAGAGCCGGCCTGCCACTCGAGGATATGGAGTTTGTTCAGTTCCATCCGACCGGCCTGTACCTGCAGGGTATTCTTGTCAGCGAGGCGGCCAGGGGTGAAGGGGGATACCTGATTAATGGCAAGGGGGAGAGGTTCATGGAGAAATATGCTCCTTCCAAGATGGAGCTTGCTCCCAGAGACCTTGTTTCCCGCTCGATTCAGACCGAAATCGACGAAGGCAGGGGGGTAAACGGTGAGGCTTATGTCTACATCGACCTGCGCCATCTGGGCAGGGAAAAAATCATGCACCAGCTGCCGCAGATTCATGAACTGGCCTGGAAGTTCCTGCACGTCGATTGCACGAAGGAGCCGATACCTATTCAGCCTACCGGGCATTACTCGATGGGGGGCATCCCAACGGATATCGATGGCAGGGTACTTCTCGACGGCAAAAAAACGCCTGTAAAGGGATTCTACGCAGCTGGCGAATGTTCCTGCGTAGGTGTTCACGGAGCCAACAGGCTTGGGACCAACTCGCTTCTCGAAGCTTCACTTTTCGGAAGAAGGTGCGGAAAGTCGATCATCGGTTTTCTTCGCGATAACAAGAAGTTTCCCGAGCTTCCTTCGACCGCCGCAACAGAGGCAATCGCGATGGTCAATGACCTTCTATTTGCTGACGGAAAGGAAAAAGTCGGGGAGATCAGGGAGGATCTCCAGGTCAAGATGACCGGGAAGTGCGGTATCTTCCGCAGCGAAAAACAGCTGAAAGAACTTGCGGGAGAGTTGAAGGAACTCGAGAAAAGATACGGTAATATCAGGCTCGATGACAAGAGCCAGACGTTCAATACCGATCTCCTGGAAGCACTTGAACTTGGCAATATGCTTGAATTCACAGAACTTATCGTCGAAGGAGCGCTTACTCGCAAGGAAAGCCGGGGGGCTCACAGCCGTACCGATTATCCCGACCGTGACGATAAGGACTGGCTCAAACATACTCTCGCCTGGAAGAAAGACGGCCAGGTCAGATTCGATTATAAGCCCGTAACGATTACTCGCTTTCAGCCAAAAGAACGCAAGTATTAAGGAGGGAGCCCCGAGATGGCAAAATTAAAGTTCAGGATCAACAGGTATAATCCGGACGATGAAAAGCGGGGTCATTACGAACAGGAATACGAACTGGAAGTTCCCAAGGGGTATACTGTTCTGGATTGCCTCAACGATATTAAGTGGAAGCTTGACGGCACGCTCAGTTTCCGACGCTCGTGCCGCAGCGGTATCTGCGGTTCCTGCGCCATGACCATTAATGGTGTAAACAACCTCGCTTGCGAGACACAGGCTCTTGGCCTGAAAGGCGGCACGATAACGATTGAACCGATGAGAGGGTATCCTGTCGTCAAGGACCTTGTGGTATCACTCGACCCGATCGTGCGGGGGTTGATGGCTGTAAAACCATATATGATAAACAACACGCCTCCGCCGACGGACCAGGAGCGCCTCCAGAGCCAGGAAGAACGAGACAAGCTGGAAGGGCTCTACGAATGCATCCTGTGTGGTTCGTGCACCTCTTCATGCCCGTCGTTCTGGGCGGACAAGGAATATATCGGCCCGCACGCTTTTCTGAAGGCGTACAGGTTTGTTGCGGACAGCAGGGATGAGAGTTCGAGGGAGCATCTCGAGGCTCTCGATGACAAACACGGGTTATGGCGCTGCCATACGATTTTCAATTGCGTCGAAGCCTGTCCGAAAGATCTGAACCCTACCAGGGCGATAGCTGAACTGAAAAAGGAGATCGTCAGGCAAAAACTGGGTTAGGATCATCAGGGGTTAACAGAATGTCCGGGCCGTGAAGTACCAGTGTTTCCTTCGGCCCGGATTTTATTTATGGTAACAGCTTTTGCTTTGCCGTATAGTTGCCGACAGGGGGCCGGTTAAGACGGTCGACATGGAATCGCCGTCTGATCGCCGCATCACTTGATGTAACGCGGTTCTTGCAGGGGGAGCGATATGGCAATGTTCTCGAGGCGCAATTTTATCAAGGTTTCTGCTGCTCTCGGCGCGGCCGGGAGTTTTATGCCGTTCAAATCGTTATTCAACGGTTATACCGAAGCCGGGGCTGTTGCCGGGGGTACCAGGCCGGTTGTGCTCTCTACATGGGATCATGGGCTTCCCGCGAACGAGGCGGCCTGGAAGATCCTGGCCGGCAACGGTAGCGCGCTCGATGCTGTCGAGGCAGGAGTACGCGTGCCTGAGGGTGATCCGGATGTTATGAGTGTAGGGTATGGTGGATTCCCGGACGAGGACTGTCGCGTCACACTCGATGCGTGTATCATGGGGCCGGATGGAAACTGCGGATCTGTAGCGTTCATCGAGGGTTACAAGCATCCGATCTCTATCGCCAGAAAGGTGATGGAGGAGACCGACCATGAGTTGATCGTTGGAAAGGGCGCAGAGGAATTTGCGAGAAAACACGGATTCGTCCGCGAGGATCTTCTGACAGAGAAAGCTCGTAAAGGCTGGTTGAAATGGAAGGCGAATCTCAGTGATAAGGACGACTGGTTCCCGCCGAAGGAGAATCATGATACGATTGGTATGGTCGCGCTCGATGCCGCCGGTAATCTGTCGGGAGCCTGTACCACCTCTGGCCTTGCCTTCAAGATTCACGGACGTGTCGGTGATTCCCCGATCATCGGAGCCGGTATGTACGTGGATAACAGCGTTGGTGCTTCGGCCGCCACCGGACGGGGAGAAGCAGTGATCAAAGTGTGCGGAAGTTTCCTGGTAGTGGAATATATGCGACAGGGGCTTTCGCCTGCAAAAGCCTGTGTCAGGACTCTCGAAAGGATAGTGGCGCATCATGGCGGTAAAGTCGATTTTCAGGTAGGTTTTATCGCTGTCAACCGCGCGGGAGAGACAGGGGCTGTTTCGCTCGTAGATGGATTTGAATATGCCCTTGCATCTGGCAAGGGGAACGAATTACATAAAGCGGAGTATATACTCTGATTGTTCTGTACCCGCACGGATGGAGGTGTGTTACGCCTCCGGGAGAAGGGAGCAAGGGGAAGTATGCATAGGAAAGGCTCGAAACGAACGGTTATCGTGGCATGTATCACGATGCTGGCGGTCATGTCGCTGCTGGTTTCCTGTTCGACGAAAGTGAAAGATCCCGAATCAGCGATAGACAGGATGGTAAAGGCATACGGAGGCCCGGACAGGGTGAAGTTTATCTCCACCTACTCCGGAAAGGGATTCATGAGGAAGCTTCCGATTGTCCATGTAGCCGAGAGCTACGCCTTCGACATTTACCAGAAAGAGGCTCTTTTCAAAAGCGTGGTTATGAATGTTAAATCCGGGATGCTGACCGATGTTCGTATCCACGTAACGAACAGCGATGAATCCTTTCAGTGGTCATACTCAGAGGGCAGGAAACCGGTTCCTCAGTGGCAGTCCGATCTTTTCAAATACAGGTTCCCGTATGTTTTTGCATGGCTCCGGGAAACGTCAGGCGGAGAATTGCTCGAAGCCGGCGATGACGAGGCTGTCTGCAGAGTCCGGTATACGAATAACGATGATATTATCACGCTTGTAATAGATAAAAAGTCATGGCTTCTGAAAGAGACTGTTGTCGAGAGCGTTAGTGATTCGGCATTTGTCAGCAGGGATGTTTACAGCGATTATCGCAAGGTAGATGGTATCTTTTTTCCGGCCAGGTTCACTGGATATATGCGTGGTAAATATTACTATGAATATTACCTGACGAAAGTGGAATTTGGTATCGAGATCCCTGACGATATCTTCGCAGTGACTGCGGCTGATACGGCGAAGATATATATACCTGGAGATATTACGACCTCGAAATAAGCTCCGCGAGGGGCCGTGTCACCTGTTATTAAGAACCGGCCGCAGGCCTGCACCATTCACCCACGCCCCCCCTTGTTTGGCATATTATGTGCTCTGTTCCGTGGCACGGATAGCTGTCGCGTGTGCAAACAGGACAGCCTCGACTTTTTCCGTGGCGTAAACATCAGGTGCAGGTGGCAACAGTGGAAAGATATTCAGCAAATAACGGGTACTCTGTGCCCGCTTCTAATGCTGCGCGATCCGTATCTGCTTCGGGAACAGGGCGGCCTGTGCCCGCTTCGAACAACCTTTCAGTACCGGGACACCTGTTGATTTTTGCAATAGTTACATGCACGTTGTGCCTTATTGCCGCGTTTAAACCGATTCTGGAGAGAAATCGGATCGAAGCAGAGGGGCGGCATGTCGTCTACGCTTCTCTCTTTGCAGAGAAGGGGCTCTCCGAAGCCGTAGAGGATATAATAACTTCGCCAGGCCGGCCGGCCAGCGGGCGAAAATCTGAATTCTGCCGGGGCGATGATTCCGGTTGTCTTTTCTACAGGGAAACTGTCATGCTTCCTGTCACGGGGCCCGATGGCCTCGCCCGAGTTATCGTATGCGTCAGTTGGGAAAGTCGTTCAGGAGTGAAATGCCTCAGGATATCCGGAGCTGGCAGCACACTTTCCGAGCTAGAGCAACTCGCTTACTTTGAAAAGTGAGTGAAACTCGTAACCGGCACCGGCTATCATTTCGACAGCACCTTCTTCTCTGTCGACCAGGACGTGAATACCGGCTATCACACCGCCTTCCTGTGTTACCGCATCGGCGGCCCCGAGCAGAGACCCGCCGGTTGTTACGACATCTTCGAGGATCAGGACTTTCATGCCCTCTTTGATATTTCCCTCGATCTGTCTTTTTGTCCCGTGTCCTTTGGCTTCTTTTCTTACCAGGAGCCCTTCCTTTTCCATGCTCCGTTCAGCAGAAAGAGCGAGGAGAGCCCCGATAATCGGATCGGCTCCTATGACAGGGCCGGCGAAAGCGTCGTAATCGATATCAGAAAAACTGTCTAGAAACAGTTTTGCGGAAAGATACAACCCCCTCGAGTTGAGTGTGGTCATCTTGCCATTGATGTAGTAGGTGCTTTTTCTGCCCGAGGCAAGAGTGAAATCACCTTTTTTAATAGACCGTTCGATTATGATGTTTTTGAGTTCAGTTCTCTCGTCCAACTCGATTTTCCCCCCATACTAAATGATAAAATCCTGAAAACAGAAAGCTTTGACTATTATCTTGTATAGATATTAACACCGATTGTCAACTGGAAGAAACCGGCATGGTCCTGGCCGGTGTATGCGTATATTACATGCGGGAGTTTGTTGTCTGAATATATATGGTTGTATCTGCCTGAGAGTTCGACAGAGAGGCCTCGCTCTGTCAGCCTGTAATTGATGTCTAACCCGGCATAGAGGCCCGGGTCGTTCTTTGTGATCCTGCCTTCCCATATGCCGGAGGGGATGATGGCGCTCGATGTGTAGAGCCCGAAGCCGGTATCAGTGCTGAGTGTGATCCTCCCATAGATTTTCCTGTAGGTGACGAACCCGACCGTGAGCGAATAGACCTCCATCTCGACAGTCCTGGGATTCCCCGTATAGTCAAAATCTTTTTCGATGTCAAGCGACCGGCCAAAATTATGGGTCGAAAGGGAAACTCCTATACCGAACCATGTGCCGAGGCCTTCGACGAAGTGGATCTCGAGCTCAGTTCCCTTGCCGAAACTATCGTCCAGTTTGCCGGGGCTGAATATTCCGCCTATTCTGATCCCGAGCTTTTCTCTGCCCTTCATACCTCTGGCCGACAGGGGAGAGGTCGCTATCGCAGTGATCAGCGCCGCGTGAATAATAATGCTCCATAGGTGTTTCACATACTCAAGATAATAGAACTACAGGATGGCTGCGAGTGAAATCGAAGGTGATGTTCCTGTGTGTATGGGCATTAAGGAAAGGTTACCTGACCAGGACAAGTTTGCAAACCGCGAGTATATTCGACCGGTCACATATGGCTCCGGCATAGATACCGGCTGCAACCCGTTTTCCGTTGCCGGATGTACCGTTCCAGTATACGCGGCCCCTTCCGGAATCATCCGTTTCGGCTTTGAAGGAACCTATTTTTCTGCCCGCCATGTCATAGATCCTGATCGCATAGGTGCTCCGGGGCTTGCCGTTGAACGCGATTGTTGTTGAAGGGTTGAAAGGATTGGGGGCGCAGGATATAGAATGCGTGGCCGGCGGCATATCGGTATCAGCGTTTTCCCCGGCCAGGTACTTCGGTATATCTTTTTCAGGAGGTACATCGTTGGGTTCACCGGGGCAGGACCGGGCAGGGAAAGGGCTTTCCCGGATACTATCGATATTGATGTGCCCCATCGGTGATGAGGAATTATCAACGATCTCGATGTATATCTCCCGTCCCCTCCACGGATACAGATCCCAGACCCTTTCGTCCATCAGCTCGGTGTTCTTCCCGGTTTCACTGTAAATCATCTTCGAATCACGTGCATTGAAAAGGGCTATATAACACTCCCCGGGGAAGTTTCCTCCGCCAACCAGCATTCTCATCGAGTTGCCGGTAACTGTAAATGTCTTTGACCGGATCGCGCCTGTTGGTTCATCGCCCTGTATCCACCACGGCATCGTCCCCGTCAAAGGCCCCTGGAATTTTTCGTATGTACTGATCCACCAGTTTCCCTCGAAACCGGAGACGGTAGTTTCATCACCCCGGTAGTAGTATACGTTGCCGAAGACAGGTTGCTTGTCAAAAGCTGTTCCCCATAATGTTGTCCAGTCAGGTTCGAGAGGATCTTCGCGCCTGATCTCGGGAAGATCTCCCATCCAGGTCAGTGTGTCTATTCTGATCGAGTATAAAATCTCGCTGTTAGGAAGTGCATAAGAAGTATGTCTCGAAAACAGGCTGGTTTCCTCATCAATCTTCAGCAGTTCACATGCGTGTCCGTTGTCTATCAGTGCCCTGGTATTTATATTCCAGTTTCCGGTAAGTGTGGCAGCCGACATATGCGAGATCCCGCCTACCAGTTCTTCTGTGAAGAAAAGATGGTATCTGCCGGCACGCTTTATCAGGAAAGCGCTTTCAATAGAATGCCAGTTGTTATGAACATAGAGAGGCCCGATATCTTCCCAGTCGAAATACCAGTTGCTCGAAGCGAGGGATAGAGCTCCAAAACCGTCTTTTGTCGATGCAGTATTGATCAGGTAGTTCGTATCATTGTCATCTGTGAAGAAATGAGGATCACGGCAGTTCGACCAGTGATCTTCGCCCCAGTTTGCCCATGATGTATCTGGATGAAAAGGTTCAAACCGCTCGGGAACAGCTTCGGTCCAGCTGGTCAGGTCTTTGCTGGAAAATGCCAGGTGGGTAGTCTGAGCGATATTCTGGTTAACACTCGTGTAATAGGCCAGATAGTATCCGGGGTAGTCTTCAAACGGGATTACGCATGGCGCCCATATCCTGTTTGTCTCAGGACCGGCTACCATCACCCTGTCGAGAATTTCCCAGTCGAGCAGATCTTTTGATATGGCATGGCCGAAACTTTTTTCCTGATCGGTTATATAGAAAAGATGGAATGTATCGTTCACCCGGATAAATGAATGATCCTTGATCATCTTGCCAGGTTCGATGAAGACGGGCCCCTCAAAATCAAAACAGGCCATACTGTCCGGATCGCCCGGCTGAGAGTTCTTCACCTGATCGATCATCTTGACGTCCAGGGCGTACAGTTCCGGGGAATGCAGGATAGAAAAGAGCAGGAAAAAGTATGCCATGCAGTAAAACACACTGCCACGGGTACAGGGAATACGGCCCTCCGCACTGCTTGCGAACCCCGACAGGATTTTGCAGAAAGGCTTATTCAAACTTATCTCTCCCGGGCAGCGCAGGCGTTCAGGCTATCATCGAAGCATGATCATCTTTCGCGTGAAAGAATCTTTGCCTATTTCAAGCTTGCAGTAATATACGCCGGAAGGAATGTTTCTTCCGTTGGAGAGAGAGGGATTCCATTCAAAGGTGTGGTTACCCGCAGGTTTCATTCCGATATCGTATCTGACGATCATTCTTCCACTCACATCGAAAAATGTAATAGTCACCTGGCTCGGAGAGTCGGTTCCGGCGATAAAATAGGGGATGGTTGTAACGGGATTGAACGGATTCGGGTAATTCTGTCCCAGCGAACTAGCCGTATTCGGTATATCGGCAGATGCCTTGATCGGCCCGTAAACAGCCGAATCATCGCTTCCTGGCTCTACTATGTAATAGTAATGATCAATTTCCCTGTTATCACATATGTCCAGGAACCTGTACTCAGAAGCCGAACAGATGGGCATGGCGTTCCGTTTCGTCATCCGCGAAAGATCGGGAGTGGTCCCCCTGAAGATATCGAATCCTGTCGTGCTCGCGCATGAAGAAGCATACCATGTGATCAGGATGCCTCCCTCGACATGTTCGGCAGCAGCCGACGAGATTGCGATCGATGTTACCAGAGACAGGGTAATATTGATGACCGTAGTCTCGCCCGAAAAAGTGTTAATATCCGTCACGGTCGTATCTCTGTAGCCAGGAGCTGATATGGACATACTGAATACATCCTCGGGCAGGTGGCTGAAATTGAAACTGGAATCAGAGAAATCCTCGAATGTTCCAACGAGTGATGGGGTTGAATCAAGGAGTAGTATCTTTGTGCCTTCCGGACATCCAGTAGAGACATCTGATTCGATGATACCCTCGATCACAGCATCAGGCCTGGTGAGCCAGTACTCATACGTGGAATCATTAAAATGGAAATAATAGAACCCGCTTTCTTCCAGTACGGCGGCGATACTCGGAGGGCTCCAGTCGTATGCCGCGATTCCCCACTCGTAAATAAAACTCCAGCCCCAGTGATTTGGCATATAACTGTTATCAGCGGTGAATTTGAAATAGATCGTATCCGGGTCGCCCGGTTCGTTGATGTACTTGAGCTTCTGCCAGAGATGGTCTCCGACGGGATCCATGTCGTTTGCCGGATCATCCGGTTCACATGTTATCCCGTTGAAGTTGCCGACCAGCTGGATCGACTCATAATCGGCTGCTCCGGCACTGCCGAACAGGAAAAACAGCATGCATGACAACACCATAAATATTTTTGTATTTATCCCCAATTCAATTTTCCCTGTTTGATGCAATAACATCTAAGCCAGACCCGAAAGGAATCGCTTGAATCCAATGAATAAATTATACCTGAACATACAACTAATGTCAATCTCAAATATCAGGCACCATCGGGATCTGGATATCGGGAAATGGATAAGAGGGAATGACATACGAAGCTTCAGAGCCCTGTCAGCACGACCATCGTATTTTTCAGGGAGCATTTAATGCTTTTCGCCGGGAACGATATTTGCAGATTACTTCCAGCGAGTGTTTTTACGCTCATTTTGTGCCAAAATGCCCGATTTTGTCGTGTGGATGCTTCTTTTTAGTCAAAAAAGGATCATTCTCAGGCCTGACGATGGAGGCTGATCGTTGGAACAGACTATCAAAAAGGAAACCTTCGAGTCCAGAGAGCTTTACAAAAAAGCCATATCTAAGATCAAGCTCGAATCATTTGATGAAGCTGCAATGCTTATTAATGAAGCTCTTAAGATATATCCGGATAACCCTCACTATATGTCGGCCATGGGGCTTTGCGTAAGTATGCAGGGGAACCTGTTTGCCGGTGAGAATATGTGCCGGCGAGCCCTGGAACTCGCGAAGGAGAAGGATCCGCTCCTGTTCGTCAATATCGGCAGAGTCCTGCTCAAGAGCGGAAAAAGGGAAGAAGCGCGAAAATACTTTCTAGTGGCGTATAAATCCGACAATACGAATACTCCTGCCGCCCTGGAATTGTCCAGGATGGGAGTTCGCAGGAAACCAATATTGTCCTTTTTTGACAGGGACCATCCCCTGAACATCAAGCTTGGAAAGCTCCGGCACACGATCCGGAGGAACCGCGCGAACAGGTCCAAGAAGGTGTAATATCGGGTGACAGGGCCCTGTTAGGGCCAGTAATCGACTTGACACACCCGGGGAATATATACTCAGTTCGTAAACACAAACAGAATTCAGGCTGTTGCATATCCGCAGTTTTACTTCCCAACCGAACGGGGAATCGTTAGATTGAATCAGTGTCCCTTTGATCCGGTTGGATGCTGGTGGAACCGGTACAGGATGGAGGCGTGATTCGATGCATTTTCTGCTGGTCAGGGTGATCGGACTTTTTCTGGCAGGAGCAGTTCTTCTGTTTCTTCCCTCGTGCGTGGGAGGTGGGAGGGACCCGTTAGTGGCGGGAAGTTGGGGCCCCACGAGGCAGAAAGCCGATCTCCGCCTGCTGGGAATGATAGCATCCGGGGATTATCCGGATGTTCTTGCCGTCACAGACAGCCTGATGGCTGTTGGTATAATGGATACAAGGCTAATGGGGCAGAGGGCTCTCGCCCTGGGAATGTTGGGCAGGGAAAAAGAAGCGGTCGCCCTTTTCGAACAGGCGCTTCTGAAAGATTATGAAAATTGTGAAACCCACCTGAATTTTGCCGTTCTGCTCATGAAGATGGGAAAAACAGGAAGGGGCCTCACTGAATTCAAGGAAGCGGAAAGATTCTGCGGCACGTCCAGTGAGCCGTTAATTAAACGAAACCTTGCTGTTGCCAATCTCAAGATGGGAAAGGAGCCGGAAGCGTTGAAGGCAGTTGAGGATGGCCTGGGGCTGGCTCCGAAGGATCCGTACCTGCTCGGCCTGAAAGGGATGCTCATAGCCCGGGCCAGGCCTGCTATGGCTGAGAGCCTGTTTGCCAGGGCTCTCAGGACGGATGAAGTGAGCGATGAATTTCTCTACCAGCTGGGAATCCTTTTCTTGACGACCGGAAGACCGGAGCAGGCTGTCATGCCGCTGGCAGAATATTATGGTTCAAAGCCCCGGGACAAGGAAGCGGGGCTGAATTACGCCGAAGCGCTGTTACGTTCCGGGCGGTTGAAGGACGCGGAGATTGTCTTGCGTGGATTACGCGAAAGGAATCCCGGAAGCGATATCGACGAGAAACTCGCGGGGGTCATTTACAGGATGGACAGATTTTCCGAAGCACTGGAAATATATGAGAGCCTCGCCGATAATCCCAGGATCATGGACAGGAGAGCGATGTGCCTGCATAACGCGGGCAGGGACTTCGAGGCGCTTGAAATACAGAGAGAAGTCGTTTCCTCGAGGCCGGACTGGCCTGTAGGGATGATAAATATGGCCGCGATACTTGGAAGCCTGGGCCGACTGGATGAAGCGCAGCAACTCCTTGAACAAGTACTCGCAATTGATCCGGACAATGCCACAGCTACTGTCAACCTGGAGATGATAAGAGATGCCAGGATGAAGGCGGATAACAGGTAACCTGGGATATAGCGCAAAATAGATGTTGTATTTCCCGATATATTTTCTATACAATGCGTAACAGGTAGAACTTCCGGGAAACATTCCTGTACTTGGAATCGTACTGAATATGTATGATTTCAGGAATGGAGGTATGCACCGTGTACTGTCAGCATTGTGGAAAAGAAATCGAAAAAGGTGGTACATTTTGTGTCTACTGCGGGAAAGGATTCAGTGAAGAACGCGGGTCCCGCGGGATGTATGGGCATGAATTAACAAAACTCAAGGCTCCGGAGGAGATGAAGAATCCGGGAGTCGCTGCGGCAATAGGATTTTTTCTCGGGTGGATCATGCTTGGCCCTGTTGGTTACATATATCTTGGTCAGTGGAACTGGTTCTGGCTGACTTTCGTAATCCAGGTCTTCGCAATACCTTTGACGGCGGGCGTGGCGTATGTCCTTCTGCCGATAGTTTTTGCTATTCACCAGTATCAGATGGCCAAAGAACTCAACGATATGATACTTGGAAACCGTGTGGAGAAACAGGCATCCGGCGCCGGGCCGGCTGGCACTGGACCGGATAATGATATCCCGGAAGAAGATGAGTGATTCAAAGGGGGTAGAGATTGGATCGAAACCTGGCTCTTGAGCTGGTTCGCGTGACAGAAGCGGCGGCACTTGCTTCGGCAAGGCATATGGGTAAAGGCGATTCGGCCGCGGCGGATGACGCGGCGGCCGCGGCGATGGAGCTTGCGATCCGCGGTGTCAAGATCACCGGGAATGTCGTGATTGGAGATGAGAACAGCCGTCCCGAGCTGCAGCTGCGCAGTGGTGGTGTCGTGGGCGCGGGCGGCGATATCGAAGTCGACCTGGTTCTCGATCCACTGGAGAGCAAGGGGGCTCTTGTAGATGGACAGGCTAACGCGATTTCAACAATCGCGCTCGGGCCGAGAGGCGCCTTCTTCGATTTCAAATGTAAATATATGGAGAAAATAGCGGTTGGCTCGGAGGCGGCTGACAGGATAGATCTCAACATGCCCGTGTTTGATAATCTTGTGAATATTGCGGAAGCAAAGAGAGTATATGTCGAGGACTTGACCGTTTCAATCCTGGACAGGAAGAGGCATGAGGGTCTGATATCAGAGGTAAGGAAGACAGGAGCAAGGATAGAACTCTGCAGAGATGGAGACCTTGCAGCGGCGATAGCGGCAGCATTGCCTGATACAGGTATAGACGTGGTGATGGGTATCGGCGATTCGAGGCAGGGGATCATAGCGGCGGCGGCGATGTCATGCCTGCGGGGAGGGTTCCAGGCCCGGTTCATCAAGGATGAACAGGATGAAAATTCTCCCGGCGATGTCGATTTCGACAGAGTATATGGTGTAGCGGACATTGTAAAAGGGGGTAATATAATGTTTGCCGTCACAGGGGTCTCCAACAGTGATTTCCTCGAGGGAGTCATGTTCAGGCCCAGCGGAGCGATCACGCACAGCCTCGTTCTGAGGGGCAAATCGGGAACGATCAGGTTCCTGAAGACTGAACATTTCTTCGACATGAATCCTGATTATTCCTAGGATATCTGAAACTCATGGAACAGGATCTGTTTGAACATAATATCCTGCCACCGCTGGCCGAAAGGATGAGGCCGGGAAACCTCGAAGACTTCGTTGGCCAGGATAATGTGATCGGTGAGGGCAAGATTCTGAGGCGCATCCTCGAAAAGGGGAAGCTGGAATCTTCCCTTATCTTCTGGGGTCCCCCCGGTTGCGGGAAGACCACGCTCGCGCACCTTATCGCCAATTCTGTGGAATCTCATTTTGTATTTTTCTCTGCTGTCACGTCCGGGATTGCCGACATGAGAAGGATCGTGGCCGAGGCAGATTCACGCCTTAAGATGCATGGCAAGAGGACGATTCTGTTCGTAGATGAGATCCATCGCTTCAACAAGGCTCAGCAGGATGCTTTTCTTCCGCATATCGAAAAGGGAACGATTGTATTGATTGGGGCGACCACGGAAAACCCGAGTTTCGAGGTCATCGCGCCGCTTCTTTCCAGGTGCAGGGTGTTTATCCTGGAGCAACTCGTGGAAGAAGATATCGTAACGATTATGAAGAAAGCTCTGAGCGATCACGAGAGGGGTTTCGGGGGCAGGAAGATATCGGTGGATGATGAGGATCTGCTCTACCTGGCCCATCTTGCCTCGGGAGATGCCCGCACTGCCTTGAACGCTTTCGAGATGGTAGTGGAATCGCTCGATGATGGCTCGGAAGAGATAATTCTGACGAAAGAGGCTATCGAAGAGGCGGCTCAGAGCAGGAGGATATTCTACGACAAAAATGGTGAGAGGCATTTCAATATAATATCAGCTCTCCACAAGAGTATCAGAGGCTCGGACCCGGACGCTGGCCTGTACTGGCTGGCGAGGATGCTGGAGGCCGGAGAAGATCCGCTGTATATTGCGCGCAGGCTTGTACGGTTTGCTTCCGAGGATATAGGAAATGCCGATCCCCAGGCCCTGCGGTGCGCGTTGTCCGCTACGGAAACGGTGAAATTCATCGGGATGCCCGAGTGCAAGCTTGCCCTGGCACAGGCGGTTACCTACCTGGCGCTGGCTCCCAAGAGCAATGCTCTTTATACAGCCTATTCCGATGCCGCGGCAGATGTACGCGAATTCGGCCCTCTTTCGATTCCGCTATGGATAAGGAACGCCCCGACGCGCCTGATGAAAGAAATCGGGTATGGTAAGGGGTATAAATACCCACACGATGACGCTGAATCGGTCGTTGACCAGGAATATTTTCCGGCAAAGCTCTCTGGCAAGAGATATTATCACCCTGTCGGCAGGGGGTTTGAGAGGGAGATGATAAAACGGCTGGAATACTGGCAGAAGCTCCGTTCGCAGAGAAAGAATGATGATAATTCCTTCTGATTACGTTTATTAGCAGCA
This sequence comes from uncultured bacterium, assembly GCA_965370495.1. GTDB lineage: Bacteria > Krumholzibacteriota > Krumholzibacteriia > Krumholzibacteriales > Krumholzibacteriaceae > Krumholzibacterium. The sequence continues at coordinate 8,858 of CBDUUV010000018.1, read as the reverse complement.
TTTTTCCCTTCCATATCCATAGGTGCTGCACCTGGTGTTCCCGAATCCGCTTCTTGACTTTTCCCCTTATATATGTCATAATTGTGCCTGTAAATGTGTGTTTTAGATTGAAACTGACGTACAACATTGGGGCGCAACGGAGGAGAGCAACATGCGAAGGAAACAGCCCCTTCAGTACTTCATAGCTACGGCTGTAATATCTGCCATATTGTTGATAATGCCCTTCTCCGGGTCGGCGTACGCCCAGTGTTATGGTTCACTGGCTCTTTCGCCGGGATTCTTCGAATATGACTACCTGGTAAGGCTTTGTGTGCATTTCGGCGATGTTTCGTCCATACCTGAAGATATTGTGTGCAGTTCGGGCAGGATGGAGGGGGAGGATATCCTTCAGGTACCGATTTATTTCTACAATGCGCATGAAGGCGTCAACAGACTGGAATTCGCAGTCGAATCGAATGATTCGATCATCAGCTTTTCGCCGCAGAACGGTTTCTCGATATATCATACTTCCCATCAGGAATATACAGGTTTCAACAGGATGAACCTCAAGATCGACACCTGCATGCCGGCCTGCGGGCCCACACTGGCGGGATATATATATATCGTACCCGCAGAGGATTCCGATCTTACCTGGATTCACCTCGTACCCAACGCGAACACGCACAGGATGAATGCATTGGATCCTTTCGGTGCGGACCACTATGTTTTTTCTCCTCAGCATGGTGGTTATATTGGTAATTCGTATCTCTATACCTGTCAGGCTCCTATCTGTGAAGAGCCGAACATGCCTGTAACGAACCTCGTCGCGCAGACAGGGTTTGCCCGTTCGGTCCGCCTGACCTGGACAGCCGGAGAGGGTAACTACACAGTCATCAGGGCCAGGACAGACCGTTACCCTGCAGGTTATTATGATGGCAGGCTGGTTATTGAGATGGAAAGCACACCCGGACAGGAGATGTATTTCTTCGACACGGAAGTGCCGGATCTGGCCATCATCTATTACAAGGCGTTCTCGTTGACGATTAATGGTGGTGGTGACATCATAAACAATTCTTTCGTGGAGTGCGAAGCGGTGGACACAATATTCGTACACAACGAAATAGCTGTTGAAACGATGTCGTGGGGTGCTATCAAAGGCCTGGTCAGTCAATAGAGAGCTGTTGTCACCCCGCGGGTGGGATATTCATATCAGGTGGTCAGGGTTCCAGTCCGGCTTCCATCATCAGGGAATACATTTCCTCAAGGCCCGACAATTTCAGATCGGCATCTCCCAGATCGAATCCCCGTGTTACTTCAGTTTCGACAGTGATGACTTTCATGCCTGCCCGGTGAGCGCTGATGACACCCTTTTCCGCGTCTTCAATCGCGAAACACTCTGACGGTTTCAGCCCCAGTTTCTCGATAGTCTTCAGGTAAGTCTCGGGATCGGGCTTGGTTTTTGCCACGAGGTCCTTGCCCGTTATAACACTGAAGATATCATCAAGTCCGTTCAGAGACAGGATCACACGGATATTTCTCTCATATGAACCTGAGGCGATCGCCATCGTCAGGCCGGATGAGTTGAAACTTTTCAGTATCTTATGCGCTTCAGGGAAAACAGGCACTTTTCCGCTGGTGCAGAACTTCGAGTAGATAGGATCCTTTTTATCGCGGATTTCAGCGGGGTCGAGGCCGAGGCTGTATCTTCTTATCTCGCTTTCAGCGCCGCCGCCCCTGGATGTCCATTCGATCCAGTATTCGTCACGGTCGATCGTGTGGCCACTGGCGGCAAAAACCCTTGAATAAGCTTCATAATGGAATGGTTCGGAATCTACAATGACATTGTCAAAATCGAATATCACAGCCTTGCTGCTGAATAATTCCTTGAGAATATCGATCTTTTTCAAGATTTTCTCCTTTACGGCCGATATTTAATTGACGTTGCACATAAATTACCATTAACCTCACGCCGCAATGTAACATCCCGGGAGGCTGGACACAAGTGTTGCAAGAAAGATGATGGAAGGAGAGGTCTGCAGGGTCACCCGGTGAACGAGAATCCGGGTTCTGGAGGCAGGATATGAACAGGGAAATCAAAGAACCCCCCTTTTCGGTATCAGCGATCAGTGATCGCGGAAGGGTTCGCGCCAGGAACGAGGATTACTTCGGCGTGTTCGAACCGGAGACCAGCGAGTTATTGGAGAAAAGGGGAATACTGGCGATCGTGGCGGACGGTATGGGTGGGCATTTTTCGGGAGGGGAAGCAAGCCGCCTGGTAGTGGATGTTATGGGCGAATCGTATTTCGAAAAACCAGGTGCGACATCGATTGATATGCTGGATTTGTCATTCCGCCTGGCAAACCGCAGGGTTTTCGAGAAGATAGGTGAAGGCCGCAGGGGGTTGGCCGGAACGACTTGTACAGCACTGGCCCTGTTTCCTGATTATTTCCATATTGCGCACGCAGGGGATTCACGGGCCTACCTTATCCGCGAGGGCAAGATCAGCCAGCTTACAGAAGACCACAATGTTGTCGGGGAGATGTTCAGGAAAGGTGTGTTGAACGCGGAAGAAGCGAGAACCCACCCGCGCAGAAATGTTATAACAAGAGCTGTCGGTCTGAGGGAAGAGGTACAGCCCGATTTGAACGAATCAATCCCGTTCGAGGACGGGGACTCGATTCTTATATGTTCTGATGGACTTTCTTCAATGCTTTCAGATGAGGTGATAGGATATATCGTATCTGAGAACGAGCCTAGGAAAGCCTGCAGGCTTCTCGTGAACAGGGCCAACGAAGAAGGCGGCAAGGACAATATCACATTGATAATCGCAAGAAAGAAAAGAAACGCTTGATCGAGCCGCCATCCCGAAAATGAGGCTAGAAGACCATGTTGATAGCCGCGCCGAAAGATATTTTCCCATCCAGTTTGATTTCGAAAAGCAGCTGATACTCATCTGAAAGTATTATTTTTGTTCCGCCCAGCAGGATCATTTCGGTATCCCTGTCGTCATCATGGCATGAGGGGCCAGCGTTCGCGCAGATATCCCCATTATGTAAAAAGGTTGTGTAAATACCGATCGATGCGTAAGGCTCGACCGGTATTTTCGTATCTGCAGTGAGGGTTCCGCTTGTAAGGAATGCGAAGCCTATTATGCTCCGGCTCCTGTCCTCGGCGCGAAGATGTCCAAATGAGATTCCAACAGCCATATCAACAGGTATAGTCGATTCTTCGCCCAGGAGATAGTATTTGTAATCGCCGCCCAGGCCGGTAGAGTTCAGGCCGTCAAGCCTGTCAAATCCAGCCTGTATACCAAAATCACTTTTTCTGTTAATCTGAAACCTTGCCATCGCACCGGTTCGAAACTGGTCCCCTCCGGTAATAACAAAGAATCCACCTTCTCCCTCCGAGGCGATTACAGCTGTCATAAACTGCCCGAAAGTTTGTGCTGACGCGGCCTCAGGCGTCAGCATCACCGCTGCGTTTGCAATGAAAAGAACAGCTGTTATCAAATGCGTAAGATGGCTTTTTGTTACCATTGCGTTGATTACCTTTCTTTTGTTGCTACGGCTGATTGCCAGCACTCTTATTATTATGTTTTATGCCCGGTCTTGCAAAGGATTTTCAGGAGCCGGAAACTGGCCGGAACCACTTTTGAACTATATCACAGAATATCGTAATATTTAGTACGGAAAATATTGCAAAAAAAGAGAAAAACTCCGAAAACCAGATTAGTTATAGTGATATAACATATTGTTATATCATGTGTTAATACATATCTTGTTTGTAACGAGATAAAATCGTGTTTTTTCAAATTTAGTATTGACGCCCCCATATATTGTGTGTCAATATGCACATGGCCCCAACATCTTGACTTAGATAAACAGGGTCTTTTTATAATAGCTAAAACTTTGTAAGTGATTATATAACTGGAGGTTACTATGTCTTTTGGCCCTCTTAAACCTCGCATCACGAATAATGCTCTGCGAGTGCTGGAGAAGAGATATCTCAGGAAAAACATCAAAGGGGAGATCACTGAGACACCGGAAGAGTTGTTTGCGCGGGTCGCAAAAGATATAGCATCGGCGGAAAGACATTACGGGGATAGTGCAAGCAAGAAGCGTTGGGAAGAAGAATTTTATAACAGGATGGTTGCCCTTGAATTTTTGCCGAATTCACCTACGTTGATGAATGCCGGCGCGGAGCTGCAGCAGTTGTCAGCCTGTTTCGTGCTCCCGATAGAAGATTCGATGGAAAGTATCTTCGAGACGATCAAGAACACTGCCCTGATCCACAAGAGTGGTGGAGGAACGGGGTTTTCCTTCTCGAGAATCCGTCCCAAGAATGACAGGGTCAAGACGACAAAGGGTATTTCGAGCGGGCCGATCTCTTTCATGACGGTTTTCGATGCTGCTACCGAGACAGTCAAGCAGGGTGGAACCAGGCGAGGAGCCAATATGGCGATCCTTCGTGTGGACCATCCTGACATCCTTGATTTTATCACCTCGAAAAATGACATGAGGAAGCTGAATAACTTCAATATCTCGGTCGCGGTGACCGAAGAGTTTATGGAAGCAGTTAAAAACGACGAGGATTACGAACTTTTCAACCCTCATGGCGGGGATATCATCGACAGGATCTCAGCCCGTAAGGTCTTCAATATGATTGTGGAACTTGCCTGGAAGAATGGCGAGCCCGGGATCGTTTTTCTGGACAGAATGAACAAGAACAATCCGACGCCGAATATCGGTGCTATCGAGAGTACGAATCCATGCGGCGAGCAGCCACTTCTTCCATATGAGTCCTGCAACCTTGGATCGATCAACCTATCCATGATGATAAAGGATAACAGTGGCAGGAAGGCGATTGATTTCCAGAAGCTGGCAGCCACGGTACGGACGGGGACGCGTTTTCTCGATAACGTTATCGACAGGAACAGGTATCCGCTTGACGCGATCAGGGACATGACCATGTCGAACAGGAAGATTGGGCTTGGAGTCATGGGATTTGCTGATATGCTTGTCCATCTGGAGATACCGTATGATTCTGACGAAGCACTTGAAGTTGCCGAAGAAGTAATGGGATTCATACAGAAGGAATCCCATGCGGTTAGTATCGAGCTTGCAAAGGAGAGGGGAGCTTTTCCAAACTTCAAGGGGAGTATATATGATATCGAGGGAACTCCGAAGGTACGCAATGCGACAACGACGACGATCGCGCCGACGGGTACGCTCAGCATCCTGGCGGGTTGTTCCAGCGGTGTAGAACCTCTCTTTGCAATAGCATTTATCAGGAACGTCATGGACGACGATGAACTGGTTGAAGTCAATCCGGTTTTCAAGGAGATCGCCGAGCGGGAAGGTTTCTTCAGCGAGGAACTGATGAAGAAGATTGTGGCAGAGGGCTCCGTTCAGGGGTTAGAGGAGATACCGGAGAAGTGGAGAAAAATCTTTGCGACGTCGCATGATATCAAACCTGAATGGCATATCAGGATGCAGGCGGCTTTCCAAAAGTACACGGATAACGCCGTTTCCAAGACAGTCAATTTCTCGAACTCCGCCACGAAAAAGGATGTCGAGGAAGTATACATCAAGGCGTACGAACTTGATTGCAAGGGTGTGACGATATACCGCGATGGCAGCCGTGACGAACAGGTCTTGAATATCGGTAAGGTTAACAGGGCTGAATCGGATGCTGGCGAACCGGTTCCGGCGGAGCACCTTCTGACGCCCAGAGCGAGGCCGGCTGTGACGATCGGCAAGACGTGGAAAATGACAACCGGTTGCGGTAACCTCTACGTTACGATAAACGAAGACGAGCATGGCCCGTTTGAGGTCTTTACCCAGATGGGAAAGGCGGGCGGGTGCAGTGCGTCGCAGTCCGAGGCGATCAGCCGGTTGATATCGCTTTCGCTGAGGGCCGGTATCGACCCAAAGGTGATCCTCAAGCAGTTGAGCGGAATCCGTTGTCCGAACCCTGGATGGGAAAAAGGTGGAATGATTCTCTCATGCAGCGACGCGATTGCCAAGGCGCTTGAGAGGCATTTTTCCGAAAAAAAATCACCGGTTGGGGTAAAGGTCAAGAAAATCTCCACGGAAAGTCGGGGCCCGGTAGCCGGGTTCTGTCCCGAGTGCGGCGGTCTTATGGAGCATGAAGGTGGATGCGTGGTCTGCCACGGGTGCGGATTCTCAAAATGCGGATAGGGGAAGGGATGGTCTCCATCAGGGAGTAGTCTTTATCCGGGTTGATGAATCTGCTACTTGACTTGTATTATTAGTATGATAAAATCAGGTTTAGTCTCGCCCAAATCACTTCAGCCTAGGAGGTTAATTTGATGAAGCACTTCCCGTTTCATCCGATTAGGCATTTCTTGGGTTTCATCGTGGTGGTGGTCGTTCTCGCAGGACTTGTAGCCGGATGTTCGGATACAAGTATGACCCCACAGAATGAAAACATCCAGGACACACCCATCTTCACCGCTTTCCACCCCGAGATCCGCAACACGATGGCTATCCAGCTTCAGCATACCCCGGATTTCATGAGAGATCCTGAAGTTGTTGGGACGGCAACTGGATTAACGGAAGATGGCAGGCCGGCTATCCTCGTGTTTCTCAAAACAAAAGGTGGTGGAAAGGCTATCGGTGACAGTGTAGATGGAATACCTGTTGTAAAAATGGTTACCGGTCCTTTCAGGGCTCTGGTTAAACCACCACCCAGGCCGCCCAAACCTGAAAAGATTGATCACAAAGCCAAGCAGGATCCTCCGATCAAGCTTGGTACATCCGGAGGCTGGCGTTACGATCTGGCTAATGGATATTGTTGCGGAGGGACGCTGGGCGCGCTGATCCAGGTCGGCGGCCAGAAACGTATCCTGAGCAATTATCATGTGTTTGAGGCTGATATCGTCGATGGAGGCAATGGCCGCCAGGCAGAGACAGGTGACTACGTTATTCAGCCTGGTCTGATAGATGTCGGTTGCAATGCCGGAACTGCTCAAAACGTCGCGACACTTGTTGTTTCACACAGCCTGCCGAACAATAATGTTGATTGTTCGAGCGCGACGATCATCGATGGAATGGTCGATCCGAGTGGTGCGATCCTTGGAATCGGCACTCTTTCATCAACTACAGTCGACGCGTTTATCGGTCAGGATGTCAAAAAAAGCGGCCGAACAACAGGCCTTACGCGCAGTTCAGTCGATGGTCTGAACGCTACGGTCAGCATCCAGTATGAAAATGAATGTGCTGGAAGTGTCGCGTTCACAAAGATCTTTACGGGTCAGATCATCATCAAAAACAGAGCCAGCAAATTCCTTGGCGGTGGAGATTCCGGTTCGTTGATGGTCGAGGATATAACTACTGACCCGTGTGCTGTCGGTCTTTTGTTTGCAGGGAGCAGGACATTAGCTGTTGCGAATCCGATAGATGAGGTTCTCGATTTCTTCAACGCCACAATGGTGGGGAACTGATCGGGCGAATGATTGTTTGGTGGATAGAAATTTTTTCGGCCCGTTACAGGAACCAGATCCGGTAACGGGCCCCTTTTATCATCCGGGTGGAGCTGTTGATCAAACCGGGATCGTATTAAGGGGTATTATTGATAATGATGCAAAGATGCGGGCTTGTTTCGGTATCAGGAGTTTTTTTGATCATTCTGGTAATATCGGCGGCGATCATTAATTGCGAGCCGGAAAAAGAGAAAGGGACATCGATGCCAGACCGTGATATCAATTTGGTAATGAAAGATCATGTAGATGACTTGATGGCGATTCCCGGCGTTGTGGGTGTCGCGATCGGTGAACTGGATGATGGTACACCCTGTATTAAGATTTTTGTTGTCGAGGTGTCTGATGAATTGAATCGAAAGATCCCGGAACTTATTGAAGGTCATCCCGTTGAAATTGTAGAATCCGGGATAATCAGGACGCTCTCGAGCTGATGGTTTTGGTTGCCTTGAATTCCAGATAGTTTTCAAAGTGACGAGAGTTACTGGCGAAGAAAATTCCTGCCTGAATGTCATCAGCGGGATTCTAAAGCCATTCAGAAACTTTAATCCTCTAAAAACGTATGAATAGAAAAGGGGTTGTTTTATACCAGGAGGAGAAAAATGCGGGAAATCAGAAAAAAAGAATTGCTGCGAAAGATCATGTTTTGCGCTGTCTTTGTCCTGATCATTTTCTGTATCAGGTCTTCCGTGTTTGCCAGTTATGTCGTGCCGACTGCTTCAATGAATCCGACAATCCTCGAGGGGGATTTTTTCTACGCGAACAAGCTTGCGTACAGGCTGAAAGTGCCTTTTACGAAGAGAAGCATTGTCGGCTGGTCTATCCCTGAAAGAGGAGATATCATCGTATTCAAATTTCCCAAAAGGGAGAGGTCTCTTTTTACCAAGAGAGTGATAGGTATTCCGGGTGATGTGATCGAGATTCAAAAAGGTCAGCTGTATATCAACGGCCGGGAAATTCACCAGAGAATCGTTGAAAGCAAAGGGGAAATAAAAATCTTCGAGGAAAATCTGTTCGGAAATACTTATTCGGTTCAGCATATCTCTTCGAGGCATCGTATGGAAAAACTGAAGGTAACTGTTCCCGCGGGACATATCTTTGTCATGGGCGACAACAGGGAGAACAGCTTTGACAGCAGGTATTGGGGGATGGTGCCACTCGGCAACGTCGAGGGCAAGCTTGTTGCCTGCTGGTTCTCCTTCGACACCAGGGCTCTCAGGCCGAGATTTGACCGCGTCAGGATAATGCATACAAGCGGCCTTGCTCTCCAGGAGCAGGTATAAAAGGCATGATATATCCTCTACACACTGGCCCAGGCTTTGAAGGTCATCTGCTGATGCCGGTTGACTCTGTACGCTGAAGCGTGTACTCTTTTTTA
>CBDUUV010000017.1:0-29642 GCA_965370495.1 uncultured bacterium | reverse complement strand
AAATCCAGTTGTTCGAAAAACGTTCTCTTCTGGAGGTCTTTCTCAACGATATTGTTATGTCGCCTGAATCAACTTGTATAAATCAACTGAACCTGTCAATCTTAACCGGACACTAGTGATTAAATATAATAAAAAAATGAGCCGCCCAGGACTTGAACCTGGCACCACCTGCTTAAAAGGCAGGTGCTCTAACCAGATGAGCTAGCGGCCCATAATATGGTTGATTCTTGACTCTTTTGGTGCCGTTTCACGGCACGCCGATACAATCTAATAAAGGCCGGCTTCGCTGTCAACAGATTAGAAGCCTTGCCTTATAATCGTTTTTTCTCTCTCGGGCCCATGAGAAATGAACGATGCCTTGACGCCGAGGCGTTTCTCGATCATCTCCACATATAGCCTGGCATTTTCCGGCAGTGAACCGTACTCTTCATTCTCCATCCCCGTATCTTCCCAGCCTTCCATCTCTTCGATGATCGGTTTGCACTTTGAAAGAAAAATGGCGTTCCTGGGAAAAGATGTGACCTTCTTTCCATTCATCTCGTAAGCGACACAAACACCCACCCGTTTGAGCCCGGAAAGTACATCAAGCTTTGTCAACGCAATCTCGCTAAGCCCATTTACCTGCACCGAATACTTCGCCGCTACCAGATCGAGCCATCCGCACCGCCTGGGCCTGCCGGTCGTAGTGCCAAACTCGTTCCCTTTTTCAGCAAGATATTCACCATTCTCATCCTTCAGTTCGGACGGAAACGACCCATTACCAACTCTCGTCGTATAGGCTTTGAATATTCCTATCACTCTGCCGATATCGCGTGGAGCCAGGCTGGAGCCAGTCAGAGCCCCTCCGACCGTACAGGAACTCGATGTAACGAATGGAAAAGTCCCGTGATCAATATCCAGCAGTGTCCCCTGCGCGCCTTCAAGCATGATCCGTTTCCCTTCCATCTTCCAGGTGTACAGTTTCTCCTGAGTATCAATCACCATGTGAGCAATCAATTCCTTGATGTTGACCAGGTCCGATGCGACTTTGCCGGGAGAAAGGGGCGGCGCGCCAAGCATCTCTATTATCCTGTTCGTATTCTCGACCCTCGCTGAGATCAAGTTAAAAAACTCATCCTTTTCAAGAAGGAAATCTCCCATCCTCAACCCCTGCCGGGTATATTTGTCGGAATAGGCCGGGCCGATCCCCTTGCGCGTACTTCCGATACTGTTGTTTTTCAAGTCACTTTCGTAAAGATTATCGAGTAGTTTATGATATGGCATAACGACCTGAGCCGCAGAGCTGATGAACAGTCTATCCTGGAAATCGATCCCTCTGGACATCAATCCGCTCAGTTCATCGAGAAATCCGAATGGATCCACGACCATGCCGTTTCCCATCACAGCAATAACGCCTGGATACAAGACCCCTGAGGGGATCTGGTGAAAAGCATATTTCCCTTCTTGCGTCACCACTGTATGACCAGCATTGGCGCCACCCTGAAACCGCACGACTATATCATGGTGCGGCATAAGAAAATCGACCACCTTGGCCTTTCCCTCATCGCCCCATTGGCCGCCTAATACTATTGTAGCAGGCATAACAATACTCCTGTTCTTCTTCACAAGACCAGAAACCAGCTTGTATTCTATGTCACGGTGGAACTCTCTGCAACTGATTATTTTTCCAGGAAAGCCCCGCGAGCACAAAAAAACCACCTGTAGAGGCGGTCGTCGAACCGGCCATTCAGACAGAAAACGGTATGATCAGTCTCCGAATAACCTTTTTATTACACTCCATGTATCGGGAGGGAGAGAACTCGGTATATCCAATTCATCGCCGGGGTTGCTTAACTCAAAATTATGATCAGTCGTACCATCCCCATTGTTATCGCCCAGTTCCACACCGTTTGGCACGCCGTCATCATCGGAATCCATGGCAGCAAGCTCAGCATCCCACTCGTAACCATACATGGCAAAATCAGACCCGAAAAGGTTCAGCGACGCATCACCTGTTACAGGGTCAGTCATGGTATGGCATATAGCACACCTGAACCGTTCAAAATTCGGCAGCCTGTTCATGAAATCTTCGGTACTGAAGGCAGCGCCCGCGCAAAATCCTGCTACGCACACTGCCAGCAGGGACATACCCCGCCCCGATAGCTTTGGACGCAACTAGCCCTCCTCTTTCTTAAATTATATCAATGATATAAGTCCTTGTCAAGGCAGCATTTTATTAGCCCGGGATATAGTAATGACAGATTTTCAGATGGATCTGATTCTTTCCATGGCATTTTCAACATCAATCGGGAAATCATATCTGCCCAACGCGTTTGCAAGCCCGTAGATAAGCCTCTCAAGCACTTCAACAGGATGCATTCCCAGAAAACCTGTTCTGATGATTCTTCCTTTCAGTTCACCCTGCCCCCCAGCTATTATAAAGCCTTCATTTTCAGCGAGCTGCCCGATCACTTCCACCGCATCAGCTTCCTGCGGCAACACCATTGCCTGAACAGAAGCCGAGGGAATATCCGCGAGAGGCACGAGCCCGAGATACCGGGCAGCCCCGACGAAGGCTGTCGAGTGGCTTCTGTGTCTGTCCATGCACTTTATAGCACCCTCATCGAATATCCCGGTTAGTGATTCGTGCAGAAGCTGAACAGCCTGTACAGCAGGTGTAAATGGTATATCCCCCGATTTCCTGCCTTTCTCGTACAACGCGTATGACATGTAATAGGCATTTCTCCTGTTGTGTCTCGAAATATCGAGCGCCCTTTCGGAAGCCAGGACAAAACTGATACCAGGAGGGGCGGCAAGAGCTTTCTGCCCAGCACCAACGAGAAGATCTACCCCCCATTCATCCATCCTGACCTCCTCCACTCCAAGCGATGCTATCGCATCCAGGATCACGACCGGCCTCGGCCTTTTCATGGATTCCATCAGTTGGCCGAGCTCGAGCAACAGGCCTGTCGACGATTCAACATGTGTCAGGGTGATATACTCCGGAGATGTTTCCTCAACCCTTGCGGCCACCATGGCAGGATCTACTCTTTTTCCAGACTCAAATCGCAGCAAATCGGTTGCACACCCGAAAGCGTCGGATATCTCTTTCCACCTGTCCCCGAACTTGCCTCCTGATACGACAAGAACTCTGGATCCAGGAATAGTGAGATTGGCGATGGCAGATTCCATGGCGCCGGTGCCGGAAGCAGTAAGAAGATATACTGGAGACTCCGTACCGGCAAGGCGTGAGAGCATGCTTTCGATTTCCAGAACAATTTTTCGAAACTTCTCTGACCTGTGGTGAATAGCTGGAAGGTTTTTCCATCTCAGGTTGTTGATCTGGACCGGTCCGGGACTGAGAAGTATCCTGTTACGCATATCCTTCAATACTCCTTACCCTATACCAGAGATAATACCCACTTCCAGACAGTATCTCTTCCCTCACCCGTCTTTGCCGAAGTAAATACCACCGGTATCTCAAAACCTTCCATACCAGGCCCGATAGATTCAAACTCACCGACGCTGAACTCCTCGAAATGGGATCGGAACACCTTGAGCGTTTTGCCTCTATCGCAGCGTCTGATCTTGTCTGCTTTGGTAAAAACGGTCAGGAACGGCCTGTCAGCATCAACAAGCCTCTGCATCATGAGCAGGTCGTCTTTCGATGGAGGGTGGCGCGAATCGACAAGTTGAATCACGCCTCGCAGATTCTCTCGCTCCTCGATATATTCGAACATGATCTTCTGCCATCCCCCGCGCAGTTTCTTCGAGACCTTTGCATACCCGTACCCCGGCAGGTCGACAAGAAACAGCTTTCCGTTGACGAGAAAGAAATTCATCGTCCTTGTCTTACCCGGCTCCTTGCTCACCCTGGCGATATTTTTTCTTCCAAGAAGTTTGTTGAGCAATGATGACTTACCAACATTCGACCTTCCCGAAACCGCGAATTCGGGAAAAGGAGTGTTGGGGAACCTTGCCGGTTCCAATTCGGTACATTCCAGAGTCAAAGTCTTTATCTTCAATGGATGGCTTTTCTTTCAGTTCGCCGAATCTGACGGAGCTGCCCCGAAAAACCCGCCCATTCTGCGACGATGTTTCACTCCCCAGTCGAGTTTCTTCGAGAGTGCGTTTTCGAGTATCTGGTCCATAGAATCGACGACAATGATCTTCATCTTCTTTCTGACTTCCTCGGGCAGTTCCTTGATGTTCTTTTCGTTTTCTTTCGGCAGAAGCAGTGTCTTGACGCCTGCGCGAAGCGCGGCCACAGACTTCTCGTTGATACCACCGATCGGAAGAACCTTTCCCCTCAGGGTCAGTTCGCCCGTCATGGCGATCTCTCTCTTTACGGGAATATCAAACAATGCGGATATAAGCGCTGTCGCGATCACAACTCCCGCGCTGGGGCCATCCTTCGGTATGGCTCCCTCTGGAACATGCACATGGATATCGATTGTCGAAAAGAAATCGTTACCCAGATCCAGCAACCGCGATCTCGTCCTGGCAAAACTAAGAGCTATCTTTGCCGATTCCTGCATAACATCACCAAGCTGGCCGGTAAGTATCAATTCTCCCTTACCAGGCATCAGCGTAACTTCAATATTGAGGATCTCGCCTCCGGCTTCGGTCCAGGCAAGCCCTGTCACGACACCAACGGTCAGTTTTTTCTCTATTTCACTCTCTGTGAATTTCGGTATTCCAAGATAAGTTTCGACATTTTTCTTTGTCAGCCTTACCTTGCCGGAAGCCTCATCCATTGCAAGTTTTTTTGCTACCTTGCGGCAAATCGACGCAAGTTCACGCTCGAGGTTTCTAACGCCGGATTCCCTGGTATACTTCTGGACGATTTCCTTGAGCGCTGCTTCAGATATCTTTAGCTGGTCCGGCATTATGCCATGCGCCTTCAGCTGCTTTGGTATAACGAATTTCTGCGCGATCTTGATCTTCTCATACAGCAGGTACCCCGGCAGGCGAATGATTTCCATCCTGTCCTGAAGCGCAGGCGGTATCGAGTAAATAACATTCGCAGTTGTTATGAACATGACCTCGCTTACATCGAACTCGACCTCGAGATAGTTGTCACTGAAATTCTTGTTCTGTTCCGGATCAAGGACCTCCAGCAACGCGGAGGACGGATCGCCCCGGAAATCAGAACTGAGCTTGTCGATCTCATCTAGAAGAAACACAGGATTCCTGGTTCCGGCTTTCTTGATACCCTGGATTATACGCCCTGGCATCGATCCAATATAGGTCCTGCGATGTCCCCGAATCTCCGCTTCGTCCCTTGTACCTCCAAGCGATATCCGAACGAATTTTCTACCTACCGCATCTGCGATAGATTTCCCCAGTGATGTCTTGCCGACTCCCGGAGGACCGACAAAACAGAGAATCGGCCCCTTCAGGTTCTTGACAAGCTTCATTACGGAAAGGAACTCGAGTATCCTCTCCTTGACCTTGACAAGCCCGTAATGATCGGCATCGAGTTTCTTTTTGACCTCATCTATATTCAGATTGTCTTTTGTTCTCGTCTGCCATGGAAGCGCCGTCAACCAGTCAAGATAGTTTCTTACAACAGTCGCCTCGGGGGTCATCGGCGACATCATCTTGAGCCTGTCAAGTTCCTTGTAAGCGATCTTCTGGGCATCCCTGCTCAGCCTGGCTTTACGGATCTTCCGCTTGAGTTCCCTGAACTGGTTCATCTCGTCGCCGTGCCCGAGTTCATCACGGATGGCTCTCATCTTCTCGTGGAGGAACAGTTCCTTCTGGCTTTTCTGCACCTGGTTGGAAACTTTATCGTCGATATCTTTTTCGACCTTGAGAATCTCGAGCTCTTCGGCAAGTATACCGCTCAGCATCATGAACCGGCCCTCGAGGTCCTCTGTCTCGAGAAGCTGCTGCTTGATCTCATTCCTTATAATAAGATGAGCAGCCACCATATCGGCCAAACCAACCCCGTCACTGGCAGCCTGTGTAGAAAGAAGTACCTCGTTTGGGAGCCTGTGGTTCATCCTCACATAATCGGAAAAAAGTGATTCGACCTTGCGGGTCAGGGCTTCCATTTTCCGGGTCATCGAGTCTCTTTCTTCGATCGGCTCGACCTTTCCGGCCAAATAGTTGTCTTTCTGGATATACTCTTTGATCTTCACCCTGTTGATGCCTTCAAGCATCAGCTTGATTGTTCCATCAGGAAGCCTGAAGAAAAGTCCGATTCTTACAACCGTTCCGACCTTGTAAAGGTCCTCCGGTCCGGGTTCGTTCTCCACGGGATTCTTCTGGGTTATCACAAGCAGTATTTTATCCGATTCGATCGCCCTTTCCACGGCATTGATAGACGGTTGCCTGCCGACAAGAATAGCTGTAGCCATGGAAGGGAATATCACAACGTCCCGAAGCGGGATAATAGGAAATACCTGATCGAAATCTTTAATTGTTTCGTTGCTTTTACCCATGATGCTCCATTGGAAAAAATCCTACCGTACCTGCCAGAAACTATTTCCGTATCAGGCCCTTCTCTTGCTTTCCTTCTTAAAAAACAGTTCCGGTTCTTTCCTGTCAACGATTGTTTCTTTCGTGATCAGGATTTTTTGCACTTCCGGGCGTGAAGGTACATCGTACATTATTTGAAGCATCGCATCTTCCAGGATAGCCCTCAACCCCCTGGCCCCGGTCTTTCTCGCCACTGCCAGTCTGGCTATCGTTTTGAGTGCTCCTGGAGTAAATTCAAGTTCCACATCTTCCATACTGAAAAGTTTCTTGTACTGCTTGATCAGGGAACTCTTCGGTTCGATCATGATATCGATCAGCGATTGTTCGTCAAGATCATGCAGGGTCGCCACAATCGGCAGGCGCCCCACCAATTCCGGTATCAGTCCATACTTGACGAGGTCTTCGGGCTGAACATGCTGCATGATCTCATTGATCTCCTTGCGGTAATTCGGCCCCCTTTCTGCGCCGAACCCAACGATCTTACGTCCGATCCTTCGCTCGATGATCTCTTCAAGCCCCTGGAAAGCACCACCGCATATGAAAAGGATATTCTTCGTGTCGACCTCGATAAATTTCTGTTGCGGATGTTTACGCCCTCCCTGGGGCGGTACGTTTGCTATTGTCCCTTCGAGTATCTTCAGGAGCGCCTGCTGAACACCTTCACCGGAAACATCTCTTGTAATCGACGGGTTCTCGCTCTTGCGCGCGATCTTATCGAGCTCGTCTATATAGATTATACCTCTCTCTGTGGCCGCAAGGTTGTAATCGGTCTTTTGCAGAAGCCTTACGAGAATATTCTCGACATCCTCTCCGACATACCCCGCTTCGGTCAGACTGGTAGCATCGGCAATCACAAATGGTACTTTCAAAAAACGCGCAAGCGTCTGCGCAAGAAGCGTCTTCCCAACTCCGGTAGGGCCGGAAAGCAGGATATTGCTCTTTTCGAGCTCTATATCATCAGTACCTCTTTCGTGACGTATCCTCTTGTAATGGTTGTAAACAGCAACAGCGAGGCTGATCTTGGCCTTATCCTGGCCCACGACGTACTGGTCGAGATTTGCCTTGATCTCGTCAGGTTTCGGAAAATGTTCCTCATCGTAAAAGACAGCACCGGACATCTCCTCTTCGAGAATCTCGTTACAGAGCCTGATACATTCATTGCAGATGTATACTGATGGGCCCGAAACAAGTTTTGCCACTTCATCCTGGCCCCTGCCACAAAATGAACACTTGATCGCTCTTGGAGATTGTGTTTTCTTCTTCATCAGGTCCTCAACACTCCTTAATACTGCCTTTCCGCTCCTGCTATATTATACATCATCTGTCATGGTCCGTTCACAAAAAAATCCTATTTCTTCATGTTGTTCTTCGGCACAAGCACATTGTCCACAAGGCCGTATTCCTTCGCCTCTTCCGCGGACATGAAATAATCACGGTCGGTATCCCTGGAGATCTTCTTTACCGTCTGGCCGGTATGCCCGGCGATAATACTATTGAGTTTGCTTCTCAATTTCAGGATCTCCTTGGTATAGATCTCTATGGTAGACGCCTGTCCCTGTGAGCCGCCGGAAGGTTGATGGATCATAACCCTGGCGTGAGGGAGTATCGATCTCTTGCCCTTGTTGCCGGCACAGAGAAGCACGGCTCCCATACTGGCAGCCTGCCCCATACATATCGTCGAGATATCGCATGATATGTACTGCATCGTGTCATATATCGCCAGTCCGGCAGAAACGACTCCCCCCGGGCTATTGATATATATGAATATATCTTTTTCCGGGTCCTCGGCCTCGAGAAAAAGGAGCTGCGCTATAACAGCATTTGCCATGTTATCCTCTATAGTTGTACCTATAAAGATTATTCTGTCTTTCAGCAATCTTGAATAAATATCATATGTACGCTCTTCCCGTCCCCTTGTCTCGATAACATACGGAATCGGTATATTCGCAATCTTCTGATCCGCCATCAGGACACTCCTTGCCAAACTGTAATTAACATATACTTCTATTTCTTGTCGAGCAGGATCGCAAAGATCCTCTTTTCCCGAATCTGGCTGCGAAGGTTACCATAGTTCTCACTGCCCTTCGCAATGACATTTTTGACTTCGTCAAGCGGCCTGTTACCCTCCTTGGCGAGTCGCTCGATTTCTTTATCCATATCCTCTGCTGAAATCTCTATTTTCTCGATAGCCTCGATATGGTTCATCAGAAAATATTTCTTGACGCTCCTTCTCGACAGTTTTTCGAAGAATTCATCAATCTGCTTCTTCTTTTCTTCATCCTCTTCCGGAGGAATACCGCTCATCAACTTTCTGCGTTCATCCTCGTTTTCAAGTTGTTGCTTGAACTTCTCGATCATGCTACCGGGAACATCGAAAGGATTCTTCTCGATTATCCTGTCGATGACTTCCTCTTCAACCTTCTTTAGGGCATCTCTTTCCTTTTCCTCGATAAGTCTCTTTTTGATATCAGCCTTAAGGTCACCGGTGGTTTTGAACTTCTCGTCGACCCTCGAAGCAAATTCATCGTCGATCTCAGGAAGTTTCTTTTCCTTGACCTCTTTGACGGTAAATTCATATTTGATCTTCAACCCCGCAAGGCGCTCAGGCTTAAAATCATCGGGATAGTTGATCTCGGCAACATCGCTCTCACCGGCTTTCCTGCCGATAATCGCTTTCTCGAATTCAGGAAACAGCTGTTCTTCACCAAGCTGGATCGGGTAATCGGATACCCGATTGTCTTCTTCGGGCTCACCATCGTCATTTACCGGAACATAATCGATAGTAACCATGTCATTACTTCCGGCCTCATGTTCTACTACATTATAAATCACTTCGCGCTGCTGAATGTTCCTGAGCACATCTTCGACATTCTCATCCGTGACTTTCACTTTTTCCGGTTTTCCCGCAAGTCCCTTATAAGTTTTGAGTTCGATCTCCGGAGCCGTCTCGATCTCGACATTGAACGTAAGAGGGCTATCATCATCCACATTTATATCCGTAAAAACCGGTTCTCCGATCGGCCGGACATTCTCTTTCACCAGAGCATGCTCGTACACCATGGGAAGCACTGTTTTTATCGCTTCATTATGGATCTCTTCAGCAAAACGGCTCTTTATTGTTCCAACTGGAACTTTTCCTTTTCTGAATCCCGGCAGGGAAACGGTTTTCACCAGTTTTTTAAGGACTCTTTTTTTCTCTCCATGGAATATCTCTGAAGGGACCTCAATGCTGACGATCTTGCGGCAATCTTTCTCATCGGTGATATTTACGCTGATACCCATGCTTTCAAGATTGTTCTCCATAATTCCTTTCCCGGAAAAACAGGCAGTTTTTCCACCACCCGGCAATTTTTCGCCTGGTGCGAGAGGCGGGACTCGAACCCGCACAGGTTGCCCCACTGGATCCTAAATCCAGCGCGTCTGCCAATTCCGCCACTCTCGCTTTACCCGTTAATTCTCAACTTGTTATTTTCCACCAGGTTTGCAGCTACGTACATTCAACCCCCCACATCACGAATCAACCTGCTGGCTTCCGGGTAATCTAACAGGTATCAGCTCAATTATCAATGATATTACAGCAATTCCTCTGCCACCCGGAATCCTATTTTCCGGTGAACTTCGCATTGCGTTTTTCGAGAAATGCCTTTGTGCCTTCCTTCATATCCTCTGTACCACATGTGAGAGCAAAAAGATTGGTTTCGATCCTGCATCCTTCCTCGAAAGAGACCTCGGTCCCATGCAGCACCGCTTCCATACAGGCTTTCAGGGCGAAGGGAGGTTTGCTCAACAGGGTAGTCGCCATCTCCAGCACGGCATCATCAAGCTCCTCGTGAGGTACGACCTTGTTGACAAGCCCTGTTTTCAGTGCTTCCTCAGCCTTCAGGACCCTTCCTGTCAGAACCAGTTCCATAGCGATGCCACGCGGAACGAGCCTTGCCAGCCTCTGCGTACCACCGAACCCGGGGATTGTACCAAGATTGACTTCCGGCTGCCCGAGCCTCGCATTTTCCGATGCTATCCTGATAGTACAGGCCATTGCGATCTCACAGCCGCCACCGAGCGCAAACCCGCCAATCGACGCAATTACCGGTTTTTCAAGGTTTTCAATCAAATTGCACAGCTTGTGGCCTCTCTCGGAATATTCTTTGCCATCAAGCATACTCTGCTTTGACAATTCATTCAGGTCGGCCCCGGCCGCAAAAGCCCTGCCTCCCGCGCCTTCAAGGATTACTACTCCAGTCTGATCGTCCGCTTTGATCTCGGAAAATGCCTCGATCAACTCCAGTACCGTCTTGATACTCAACGCGTTAAGCTTGTCTGGCCTGTTGATAGTGACCCTCGCAAGACGGTCCTTTTTCTCTACTTTTATACATTCAAACAACATTTTTCCTCCTTTCTTGATGGCGCTATTAAAGATGGCATACGCGTTGCTGTCAATACAAAATTGTCGAAGGGAATATTCGTCCAGGACAACTGACGACCTGGGAGCATAACTTGATGATAATATGCCATTTACGCAATCATATCGTGATCGCGACGATTACGGTGATTGTAAGCAGTCTCTTCGCCTGCGGAGCAGCAGCCTCTGGGCAAAGCGCGACGGGAGCAGAGGAGGTATTGCGCCAGCAACTGATAAGCCTGTTTCAAAGCGGTCGCTCCCCCTCGGACCTGCACTCCTCACATACCCTGTACCCGATGGGGAAAACCCACTCAACAGCGATAACCACATATCTTCTGCTGAAAAACGACCCTGCGATGCTGGAAAGGTTTTACCCGCTGATCAGCAGGATCTCCATGGAAATCTTCAAAAATGATCGAGTCTCTCCCGAGGGATTCATCAAGGGAAGCGGCTGCATTCACTCAAATGATGATATCGAGTTCTCACCCGCTGTAAATGGACTGGCGGCTCTTGAACTTCATGCTCTCTCCCTTATCGCTTCAGCCGCGGGAAAACATGAAGACGCGATCGAATTACAGGAATGGTCCAGGCACTTGAGCGATCTGGCTACTAAAACCTTTTTCGATTACGACCGGGGTTCATTTTTTCCTGTCTCCTCGAGTGGCCACTATCTCATCATTTATTCTCCTGAATTTCTTCTCCCGATGGTAAGAGACCGTGTATTGAGTGAAAGGACACGAGCCAAGATCGCGGACAGGCTCATCTACAACATATCCAGGCAACGAACTGTACCGGGCGGGGCCGGGACGATGTGGGACGACCCCACACTCAGACCCATGATATACAGCTTGCTTTCCAATATCACTGGATTTCCTGTCGAACGTCTCAGTACTCTCTGCGAAACCCCTCTTCAGAGAAATACGGTCCGGCCATCAATACCGGCTCATAAGCACTGGATCGAATACTGGAGCAGGCCGGGAAGGGCCAGGGATCTCTTCCCCGGCTGGATGACTGTACCCTCACTGGTTCATTTTTCCGCCCTTGTGGAAAGGGAATCCCTTCTCGAGAACGAGGAAGCTATCACGCTGAGTTCGGATCTCAAAAAACTCCTGTCGTTAATCGAGGCCCGGGAAACAGATCTGGAAACACACATCTCCTCGATTTCGCTTGTCAACAATCTGCTTGTAAGGATCGGAAAGATGTCATCGCGTTTCGACTCAGGCGAGAAAATCTGGAAGATAGTCGAGGAAATCAAATGGAATCGCTTGTCTCCGAGATGCAGAAAACTTATAGCCCGTGCATGCCACGATTCGATTGATGAACTGATGAGGGCCAAAGTTGTACTGTCCACCCTTATGGTGAAAAGCACAGGGATCATTGCCGATATCCAGGTCCCGGAACAGCCTGTACCACTGGGCCACCCTGTAGACATCAGGGCTTCGATAAGAAGTAGTTCGATTCCACTCGATATAAGCAGGATCTATCTTCAGATATCGAGTAACAGGTGGATACTGACCGGGAATGATGAAAAAATATATGTGCAAGCAGGTGAAGCACCTCTGAAATGGGACAGGCTTCTCACTCTTCCTCCCGGTTCCCTGCCAGGAATCGTAACGCTTCCTCTCTTTTTCGATTTCATGCTCAAGGGAAAAAGAGTCGAAATACACAGGATCGAAAGTATCGCTCTGACCAGAGGGTACGATGTATCGCTCGATTTTCCAAATGGCAGGCGTTTGACCGATGGCATGGCTATCCCCGTCAATATAATACTCAAATACAAATCGGATCACAGGATACAGGGTTCTGTCGAGGGAATTTTCCTGAAGGATATGATATGCGATCCGGAACTGCCGGCAAGGTTTGTCATAGATCCGGAAAAGGAAATCAATGTCCTCCCGCTAAAAATCACTAGCCCGGACGACCCTTCACCTGGTAAATATCCGTTTACCATTTCGGTACACCTCAATGGCAGCAAGATAGCCGTTTTCGAGGAAGAGCTGACCCGGCCGATTCAATGGCTTCACCTTGGGCCCGTAAAAAACCGTAGATGGGCGCTTGAAGAAGCTGTACAACTCCAGGATGACCTGCACAGCACATATATGTCTCCTGACGGTCGTGAACTCAGGTGGCGCAGCGTCGCTCCCGGAGCGATCGATGCTAAAGGAGCTATCATGCCGGACCGGCTGTATGGATCCGGCTCCAACAGATGCATGCTCCTGTACACAATCGTGACACTTCCCGCGACAACGATGGTAAAATGGCAGATAGATACTGATAACATCACTTCTCTGTGGATCAATTCGACTGAAGTAATCACCGGTACCACAGACAGCAGTTTATATTCAGGGACCGCCTCGCTCAGAAAAGGTCGAAATGCGATACTGGTATCATCATACTGGCCACAGGCTCCGGGAACCGTTCTTTTCAAAATCAGTGATAAATCAGGGCTGCCGGTACCCGGTCTCAGTAACCAGATGGAAGAGATGGCCACAAAGTTTGCCGCTTTGATGGATAATAAACCGCATGGAGACTCTAACGCAGACGCGGACGATCAACCACGTGAGTTGATTTTCGAACTCCTGTATCCCGAAGCATCCGAAGTCTCGGTAATAGCCGAATTCAACAACTGGGCTCCGGAAGCTACTCCGATGGCCAGAATGCCTGACGGAAGGTGGACAGCGGCATTGATACTTCCGCAGGGCAGGTACCAGTACCGTTTTCTCGTCGACCGAAAGTTGAAGATCAATGATCCATCAAATAACAATCTCGAACCGGACGGATTCGGCGGGTATAACTCCGTACTCATTGTTAAATGACCAGGATGCTTGAATTGATCAGAACTGAATTTGAAAAAACTGCAGAAAATAGTTGAGCAACCCGCCGCTCAACACCGATGCCGCAAGAACCAGTATCAGAATACCGGAAGCTACTTTAATACCGAGTTCCTTGATCATAACAATCAATGTAGCCAGACATGGCAGGAAAAGACTCGTCACCACAAGGGATATGACGATCTGATTACCCGAGAGAAAACCATCCTGCGCTAATTTGAACAATCCGGCCGCGCCATAATCTCTTCTGAAGAATCCGATAATAAAAGCCGTAGCGGTCTCGAGAGGCAACCCGAGAAATCTTACGACAACAGGTTCAACAACCCAATATACGATCTTCATTCCACCAGTCTTGTCGAGCGTAAAAAGAATCAATGTGGCAAGTATGAAATACGGCAATGCTTCCTTTAGAAACCATTTTGCCCTCGCCCCTGTCTTTAATACAATATTGGCGACCCGTGGAACTCTGAGCGGGGGAAGCTCTATAATAAAATCAGATGTTTTCCCGCCCAGTATCTTGCCAAGGATAAATCCGGCTATCAGCATTTCAAAAATCACTATAAAACCGATAAGAAGAACCGCCGGAACCGAGATAGAAGACATAAGAGCGAGCATAACACCAAGCTGGGCGGAACACGGTATGGCAAGGGCCAGCAGGGACACTACTATGATCCTTTCTTTTCTCGATTCGAGAATCCTGCTTGCCAGGACAGCCATGGTCACACAACCAAAGCCAAGGACTATCGGCAGTGTAGCTTTTCCGTTGACACCCACCATTTTGAATCCCCTGTTGGTCAGAACCGTAAGACGCGGGAAATAACCGGTGTCTTCCAGAATACCGAAGATCAGGAAAAACATTACAACGATCGGCAGGACTATCGAGATTGAATAACTCAACCCCATACTTACCATGCCATACTCACCAACAAGGAAATCTGCAAGGAAACCGTCACCCGAATACTTTGCGATAACAGGTATCACAAATCTCCCGAAGATACCGTTTTCGATATAATCCACGAGAGTTCCCGCTGCAAAGACTCCCACAAGCTGGTAGATAAGGTAGATAACCAGAGCCAGCATGAAAAACCCGAACACAGGGTGAAGTGTGAAACGATCCATTTTTTCGGTTCCCGCAAGAGACATCCCGAGAACCATGAAAAACAGGATCGGCAGGGTAGGGCACAACCCCGCATCCATCAATACCGGCCTTCCGAAAATTGCCAGAAGCAGTATCCAGACCGCTGCGATCGAGATGGCCGGCATGTACACCCACGGTTTTTTTCTTTTCGCTTCTTCCAGTGATTTTTTCTTTACGGAATTTTCCAGTATATTCTCGACAACAATCTTCCTTGCCGATACGATTCTGTAAGAGAAGGGACTATGCATCCTCTTCTCTTTTTGTTGAAGGTTCCTCGTAAAATCGCCAAGTGCCTGATGGTCAATTTCCGGGTCATCACTGAATATCTCAATGTCTCCCGAGACCAGGGTTAATATGCTCAGGAGCCCGCGTTCGCCGAGCCCACTAACAGAACCCCTCGCTTCGTCGACAGTTTTGTTGATTATCCCGGGGTAATCGACCTCTACCGTGCATCTGCGCGCATTATCAGAATTGATCGATGACGCAATCCTGGAAAGCCCCCGTTTTTCAACTGCTACCGTCTCTATTACCTCGATACCAAGAAGAGACGACAGTTTTTCGACATTGATCTCTATTCCCCGCTGCCTTGCCTCATCCATCATGTTCAGAACCAGGATCATCCTGCATCCTGTCTCGGCAAGCTGCGTCGTGAGAAACAGCCCCCTGTAGACATTCTTGGCGTCTATCACCTGGATGATTGTGGCATCTATGTTACCGAGAAGGATATCCCTTGTTACTTTTTCATCTTCACTGGCAGGAAAAAGGGAGTTGATTCCGGGGGTGTCTACCACCTCTACACCATGTTTGTGCCGCATATTGCCAGTTGAGATCTCTACTGTTGTTCCCGGATAATTTGAGATAACAGTGTAACGCCCGGTAAGGTATGTGAATATCACACTTTTACCGACATTTGGATTTCCCAAAAGCAGAACTTTTTTATTACCAGTATTATTCACAGGTATTTCTACAAAGTTTTGTACACTGCATATCAGCAGCGCACGACAAATATATCCTTTACTATTTCCTTGTCCAGAGCAAGTTGCGTCTCGCCTATCAGTACCACGAACGAAGGTTCACGTTGATGGACTTTGATCTCCCGGCCAGGAAAAAGGCCCAGTGATGTCAAACGGTCCAACCTGTCATGGTCCTGCATCGTCATATACAATACCCGTCCACTATCACCAGCCCTGATCTCACTCAGAGGAATAACCGCCGATTCGACATGGCGCTCAGCAGCTATACAACACTTGCCCTGCGGGATGGGATTGCCGTGAGGACATCTTCTGGGATGCCCAAGCAGAATACAAATGTGGTCGGTAACTTCCGGGGAAAGAAAATGCTCGAAACGACAGGCATTCTTTTCCACATCATCATTCTCCGTGACATTCAGAACGTCAGTGAGCAGCCTCTCGGCAAGCCGGTGGCGCCTTATAATCTTTTCACCCCTCAACCTGCCCGCATCCGTGAACCCGAAACACTCCCCGTCTTTTGTCAACAAGCCTTTATCAACAAGTGAATTAATCGTCCCTTCGGTAAAAACACCGTGCCAGTCTGCGGCAATTATACGGCCGGTATCAGCATTTTCTTCACGCTCGAGAATCACCCATACAGCTTCCAGCACCTCGTCATCAGGATCATGAAAACATCTTTTGTTATTCAACAACTCTTACCTCCGGCTTAACAAACAGCGAGTGTAAATATTGAACATTGTTTTGTCAAACTCAATATATCTTTCATTGAATAACCGATATTATTATATTGAATCAAGAAAACACTTTTCAGCCCTGTATGATATGGAAGGAAACGACTTGACGATTCAAGGGTTTTCCGGTTCCCTGCCAGAAAGAATAAACAATGTATCCATTGTCTTCCTCATTTTGATCACACTGATAATAGTTATCACTCCATCCGAATCGATCAGCCATCCAGACCGCAAGGTCAACACAGCGCTTCTTGCATCTTATGTTATTTTTGATTCCGAATACTTCGGAATGGATTCAGCTGTCGGAACAGACATTGTCCTCAGGTACGGGCTTTTTGCCGATCTTTATCTCGAAAGCAGGCTTGGAACCTTCGCTTCAAGCAACAATGATACAAAGATACACGGGTTTAACAGCCAGATCGGGATTACAGCCTTTGCCCAGGACTTTCTTCCTTTTCGCCCCGGTATAAGAGTGGCACTGGGCCTTTATTCCACCAATCCGGTCATCGTCACCCCTACAGAGACATTCAGGCCTTCGCAAACGACTTTTTACTTTATTACAGGACTTAATATCGGGCGTTATATCTGGAAAGGATTGCTCGTGGAAATAGGGGCTGATGTAATGTTCACCCCGTACGAATACAAAAAATACACATTTGCACGACCTGATCAGGTATCGACTGAAAACGCGCAATTTACACATTTCGTTTTTTCTCTGGGGACTTCCTTCAGCTTCTGAAAAATGAAGGCCTGAAAACAGTTACCTTAGCAACACGATCTTGATCGACCGTTTTGAATTACCGGCGCGTATCAGGCAGAAGAATACACCCGGCGCGACTTCTGTCCCCGGTTGCCACTCCACCGTATGAGTTCCACGCAGATACGCATTCCTGCCAAGAGAGGTCACGTGGCGCCCCGCAACATCAAAGATATCCGCCTCAACCGTGAGCGGTCGGGGAACAAAGAAACTAACTGTTACGGATTCATTGAACGGATTGGGGTATGATCCATCTATAGAGAAACTATGCTCTTCGATACTCCAGGGTCCCGGCAGAAAAAGTTCTTCACTTGAAGAACCAAAATACGCGGTGATCCTGTATAGATATCCGGTTCCGGGAATGACACCCGCGTCATCGACCCGAAAAACTCCTGAGGCCTCCCGGAGCGTATCGAACCTGACAGGTACGAATCCTGTCCCCCCCCCCTTGCGATGCAACATACATCCACGCACACCCGCCAGACCGTCCACCGACCAGGACACCTCTATCGAGCTTCTCCCCTCGGATACAGTCGCGCCCTCAAAGACCGACTCGACCATGAGTCCACCGGGTATCGACGCCTCCTGCCCATCTCCGCTCGTAACGATTACATCCCAGGAACCCGCATATATCTCCCCGGAATTGAAAAAGGCCTGTATTCTGTTTTCGCCCAGCCAGTCAATCGATGTGGAAAAGACATTTACATGGCCCCGTGAAATGCTGCATGTGGCACCATACTGAATATTCGCGCCTGATATGTCGAGAACGAATGCTTCGCTTTCTGCTTTGTCGATCGAATCCGGATCGATGGACGATATGTAAGGCGCAGGCATTCCAGCCAGGTAATATGCTGATGATGAAGAAATCCCCGTGATACTGACCGGGGTAGCGATACCATCATTACCCCTGCTCGATGGTGTCGTCGATGTAGTGAAACTGCTGTTACCGGAACTGCCGGGATAGGGGTCTCCTGCGTCACCCTTGTTCAAGGGGTAAAGTGAAGCGATAAGGTCGAAATTGCCATCCGCCTCCTGGAGAACAAGCCCACGGGCCTGGACGTTCGAATATCCTCCACTGTTGCCAAGATCTGAATATGCAATACTGTTTTCGGCATGCCAGATCAGCAATCCCTGCCCTGGAAGATGTGAATCGAACCCGAAACGGCGCCTGTTTTCGACAAGAAAATATTCCGCTGGCTGGGAAACCTGGCGCCACCCTCCGGAATCCTCCTCAAAATCACATGTGTAATCGATACCACCTCCACTTATCACTATATTGTCGATATTGAGCGCCCATCCTTCAATGGAATTATAGCGCCCGTCTTCATCACTGAAATTGAAATCTGAAACAAAAAGAAACTTCAGAGTAAACTCACATTCACCCCCGGGGAGATAGTCAGACAGATTGACCACTTCTCTTACCGGGCCAACCGATGCCGTGTATGTTGCCATGACCCCGGAATCATTACCGGTCAGAAGAAGCAAATATACATTATCGTAACCCGGCTCGATATCGACCCCGATATCATACTCGAAGAAACACGGGCTGCTTCCATCAGTATAAAAAGAACGGATCATCGATTCGTTCCATCCGTTGCCGTAGCCGGCTCCTCCACTCCATCCCCGCGCGCCAGCCTCGGTTTCCGTATACGCGCATATAAGGGAAAATCCGGTTGCGGGAAAGATATTCGGCATCCTTCGAAAACGTTTCGTCGGCAGGACGAGTTTGAGGACATCACCGCTCTTTGCTATCGATTCGAGGTTTATCTTCTGTTCTCCCCACCCGATCTCGACAGGCTGGACCCAACCCAGTTGTTCCCTCGACCAGGCGCACATATGCGCGGGGGAATCCGGTGTATTCCAGTTTCCGTTCCCCATAAGCCCCCAGTACCCGATACCGCTTCCGCCTCCGTTGTAATCGTAGAGGTCCGGCAGGCCCAGCGCATGTCCAAACTCATGGCAGAAGACGCCTATCTCTATAAGCCCTCCATCGCAGGACACAGTGGGCGCAATAATATAATCATCGATCAGAATCGAGCCTCCTCCCGTGGCCGGGTCATCAGTCACAAGAGGTTGATGATTGTCCTCGTCCCACAGTGAGTACTGCCATGAATGGGACCACATATGATCGATGCCGCCGCATTCACCACCCCTTGCCGGATGAACAACTACAAGGATATCCACATACCCGTCGTCATCACCGGAATTCGGGATTCCGTCAGGGCCATCGTTGTCGTATAATCCGAAATCGACAGAATTGTCGAGGCCATCGACGATCTCCGCGATCATCTCGTCTGTACGCGAAACTCCCGGAGTCAGTCCATGATTGACAGGACCTGTGTAGTAAACTTCAGGATGCAAAAGCCCCACCCAGTCGTATACCATCCCCGAGACTTCGAGAAGCCCAAATGAGACTTCACTGTAGTATTCACTCATCGTGCCCGGCATTTGCGGGCCATCGAAGAGCCTTTTCTGCAATGCTTCAAGAGATTGGGCTGTACCGCTGAAGTCGCTGTAGATACCCGATACAACCGGGATATTGATTGTTCCGGCAACAGCCGATGGAGATCCCATGGAAGAAACACCGGAAAACAGGAAACTCGATCGACTGCCGGCCATGGCGCAGGAAGGGAACCTCCTGTTCTGAACCCATCTGTTGCCCAGAGTATACGCGCTCTTATGCTCCCTGATGATTCTGAGGAAAGTATCAGGCATCATACCGCCATCCCTTGGCGATACACCACCCGCTTCCACGCCGACAGCGATCACTGCAAGTGCAGCCATAACCACGGCGAACCGGCATAGATATCCATCTGTCTGGAAAAAAGATTTCAAATCAGCACCAGAAATCAATCAACAGGGTTAACGACCGCCCTGTACGACGAAGCTCTTTCTTCAGGATATCCATCCTGACATGTAGCTATCGCCAGATAGTCTGCGTCCTCTGCCGGAAGGATCGAGAATACCGCATTCTCGAGCTTTTCAAAAGTAACAAAAGTCAATGAATGGATCAGGATCTTTGGTCCATTGAGGCATGGCTTGAATCGTTCACTGATACCATGGCGTATCTGCCCGAGAGTCATTATTCTGTCTTCATGGAACCTGTCAACATCGATCTTCACTCCTGCCGGCATCTCCAGCCTCCACTGAACGGCGACTATTTCCATATTATCAGGGACCTGGACATAGACAAATCCCTCGAATGTCTTCTGTCCCTTTTCAAGGGTAATCGTCCTTTTTGTTCCTTCCTTGTCAAAGAAAAGACCAAAACTGATCTCGTCAGAAATGTATGATAATGTCGTTTTCTCAGCTTCCGGTTTTTCCTCTACCTGTTTTTCTTTTTTTTCGGCGCAGGAAAAAAACATCGTAACACAGATTAAAAGGACCGGAACGGCGAATGAGAACTTTCCCGCCTTCATATTCCACCTCCATAAACAAAATGCCGAATCGATATCATAATCACAAGCATCAGGGTTCTGCAGATATAATAATCCTGTTTCACGCGATTTACAACGAATTTCGTTATAATCCGTTGACCACGGCAGGTTTTTAAAATAATATGAGCAGGTAAACGGGTATGTTCAGAGTAACAGTTTCAACCTGAATGCCTCCGAAGGAGAAAGAAATATTGAAATCAAGAAAAGAAAAATTCGATAAACTTGCGGAAATGCGCACGCAGGCACTTCTCGGTGGAGGAATAAAGAGGATCGAGAAAATACACAAATCGGGAAGGCTCACCGCGCGTGAGAGAATACATATCCTTTTTGATGAGGATTCCTTTCAGGAGTTGGGTGTATTTGTTACCCACAGGTCTACATGGCCGGGCTTGGCGGACAAGAAGATGGTGGGCGACGGAGTAATCTGTGGGCATGGGCTGATCAATGGCCGTCTGACATATGCGTTTGCCCAGGACTTTACTGTATTCGGCGGCTCGCTCAGTGAAGCGAATGCGGGAAAAATTATCCGCTTGATGGATATAGCCCTCGACAACGGCGCTCCGGTGATCGGGATATCTGACAGTGGAGGCGCCAGAATCCAGGAAGGCGTCGCAAGCCTGGCCGGTTATGCTTCCATATTCCTCAGGAACACACTGGCATCAGGAGTGATCCCGCAGATCTCCGCCATCATGGGACCAAGCGCCGGTGGAGCAGTCTATTCTCCCGCACTGACAGACTTTATTTTCATGGTGGACGGCACAAGCCACATGTTCATCACCGGTCCCAATGTGATCAAGAAAGTAACCCATGAAGATGTTTCCCAGGAAGATCTGGGCGGGGCTCTGACTCACAACACCAAAAGCGGGGTAGCTCACTTTTTGGCCGAAGACGACGAAGACTGCATCGACCAGATAAGGCAGCTTCTGTCCTATCTCCCCCAGAACAATCTTGAAGACCCCCCATATGCACCTCCCACTGACGACCCAAACCGTATGGACACCCGTTTGAACGAAATCGTCCCGGAAAGCGCGAGCGCTCCCTACGATATCAAGGACGTAATCACAATGGTCATCGATAACGGCGAGTTCTTCGAGATACAGGAACTTTACGCCCGGAATATCATTGTGGGATATGCAAGACTCAACGGACATGTTATAGGTATAATCGCAAACCAGCCTAAATATCTTGCTGGTGTACTTAACATCGAAAGTTCTATAAAAGGGGCACGTTTTATCCGTTTTTGCGATGCTTTCAATATACCTCTGCTTACATTCGAGGATGTTCCGGGATTTCTCCCCGGTACCGACCAGGAATGGGCCGGTATAATCAAGCATGGAGCCAAACTGATCTACGCCTACTGCGAAGCGACCGTCCCCAAGCTGACTGTTGTTACAAGAAAAGCTTACGGCGGAGCATACTGTGTAATGTCCAGTAAACATATCAGGTCCGATTACAATATAGCCTGGCCAACTGCTGAACTCGCAGTGATGGGAGCCGAAGGTGCCGCGAACATCCTCTACAGGAAAGAAATAGCCGCGGCCGATAACCCGGAAAAAGAACTCAAAAAGCAGGTCGACCACTACGCCGAACAGTTCGAAAACCCGTACATCGCCGCGTCACTCGGCTACCTGGACGATATCATAACGCCGGAATACACCAGGCCAATGCTGATCAACGCGCTCGAGAGCCTTTTAAACAAGCGCCAGCAGCTTCCACCTAAAAAACACGGCAATATCCCGCTGTAACATCCGGAGGTAACAGGCAGTGTCCAAAAAGAAAAAGAGATCCGGCCCGGTCGGAGATTGGTGGGAAAAGGTATATACTCCCTTCAAGGAGAAAAGAGGAGAACGCAGAGATCACTTTACAACAACCTCTGATATCGAGATCGCCCCCGTATATTCTCCTGGAGACGCGCCAGAGGAAACTTGTTTTGATAGACTTGGTCTTCCTGGTTCCTACCCGTTCACTCGGGGTATCTATCCCACCATGTACCGCGGCAGATTCTGGACGATGAGGCAATACGCGGGTTTCGGTTCGGCTGAGGAGACGAATGAGAGATTCAGATATCTTCTCGAAAAGGGTCAGACCGGACTCTCTGTCGCTTTTGACCTGCCGACACAGATGGGTTACGATTCTGATCACAGGATGTCACATGGAGAAGTAGGCAGAACCGGTGTTGCTATCGATACGATCGATGACTTCAGGAGATTGCTGAAGGAAATACCTCTCGACAAGGTCAGCACTTCGATGACTATCAACGCCACAGCAGCCATTCTGCTCTCCATGTATGTAGCACTCGCCGAGGAAACAGGCGTACCTGCGGAAAAAATCTCGGGAACCATACAAAACGATATTCTGAAAGAATATTTTGCAAGGGGAACCTACATCTATCCTCCGGCACCCTCGATGAGGATTATCACAGACATCTTTTCATGGTGCAGGGAAAACACGCCCAGGTGGAATACAATAAGTATCAGCGGTTACCATATCCGCGAGGCTGGCTCCTCGGCGGTTCAGGAGATAGCCCTCACACTTTCCGATGCCATCGAATATGTCAAGGCCGCAATCGACGCAGGGCTCGAAGTCGATGAATTTGCTCCAAGGCTCTCTTTCTTTTTCTGTGTACACAATAATATTTTCGAGGAAGTCGCAAAATTCAGAGCGGCGCGAAGAATCTACGCGAAATTGATGAAGGAACGCTTCGGCGCGAAAAAAGACAAATCGTGCCTTCTCAGGTTTCACTCACAGACGGCGGGATGTACATTGACCGCGCAACAGGTCGAGAATAATGTTGTCCGCGTCGCGATGCAGGCACTCGCCGCCGTCCTCGGCGGAACCCAATCCCTTCATACCAACTCCAAGGATGAAGCGCTCAGCCTGCCATCCGAGGATTCGGTACTTACCGCGCTCCGCACTCAACAGCTAATCGCCGAGGAATCGGGTGCATGCGAGACTATAGATCCTCTGGGCGGCAGTTACTATATCGAAAAGATGACCGACGATATCGAAGGAAAGGCGCTTGAACTCATGGCAAAAATAGAGGATATGGGCGGAATGACAAAAGCCATCGAGAACCGGTTTCCGCAGAGAGAGATCGAGAAAAGCGCTTACTCATACCAGAAAGGTGTTGAGGATAAGGAGATCATCGTAGTAGGTGTCAACAAACATACAGGCGGTGATACTGTCAAATCCGAACAGTTCACTGTTGACCCCGAGATCGAAATGCGGCATGTGGCGAGACTCAGGGCGTTCAGGGAAAAAAGGGACAATACGAAGGTCAAACAACTTCTTTCCGCCGTCGAGGATGCTTCGCGGGGAAACAAAAACCTGATGCCTTTTATCATAGAAGCAGTAAAAGGGAGCTGTACGCTCGGCGAGATCTCTTCTACTCTCGAAACCACCTTTGGCAGATACATCCCAGGATCGACGATATAGAAAATCTACCAGTAAAGGATTCACCATGGAGGATCGATAAATGTCTGAAAGGCTCAGGGAACTCAATCATATCGGAATAGCGGTGGCTGATCTCGAAGAAGCCAAAAAACTCTACTGCGGCATCCTTGGCTTCGAGCTGATTGAAGAAAAGGAACTGACGGACAGGGGAATTAGAATAGCTTTCCTTTCTACCGGAAACACAAAAATCGAGCTTCTCGAAGGAGTCACTGAAGAGAGTGCCATATCGAAGTTCGTCGAAAAACGCGGCCCCGGTATCCACCACCTTTGTTTCAATGTGAAAGATATCGAAAAAACGATGGCTGAGCTGGTATCTTCCGGGATAGAATTGATAGACGAAGCGCCCCGCGCCGGAGCCGAGGGGCACCTCGTAGCATTCCTCCATCCAAAATCGACTATGAAAGTTCTTCTCGAACTGGAAGAAAAATAATCTTTCCGTTAATTGAAACAGCAACCGGCCGCTTCAACCACCGGATGACTATCCCGCGTAATCGTAGAAGCCCTTTCCGGACTTCCTGCCCAGGTATCCTGCTTCTACTTTTTTTATCAGCAACGGGCACGGGCGATATTTCGAATCACCAAGCCCATCATGCAGGACCTTCAGGATATTCAGACATATATCCAGCCCGATCAGGTCTGCCAGCGCTAGAGGGCCCATCGGATGCGCCATACCAAGTTTCATAACACCATCGATAGCTTCGGCTGTCGCCACCCCCTCCATCAGACAGAAACAGGCTTCGTTAATCATGGGCATCAGCAAACGGTTCGCGATAAAGCCGGGATAATCGTTGACCTCGATCGGAGTCTTGGAGAGCTTTTCACTGAGTTCGGTGATCATCCGTGTCGTCTCATCACTTGTCGCAAGCCCCCTGATGATCTCCACCAGTTTCATCATCGGAACAGGATTCATGAAATGCATTCCGATAAACCTGTCCGGACGGGATGTGGCAGCGCCGAGTGCGGTGATAGAGATCGATGATGTATTGCTCCCAAAGATAACTTCATCACCGCAAACCTTGTCGAGTTCTCTGAATATCGACGCCTTCACGTCAAAATCTTCGAAAACTGCTTCGACGACAAGTCCACATCCGGCTGCTTCCTTGAGGTCAGTAGCGGTCGTTATCTTTGCCAGGACTCCGTTCTTTTCTTCTTCGGTAATCTTTTCTTTTTTGACCAGGCGCGAGAGGCTTTTATCTATCGCGGCCATTCCTCTTTCAACAAACTCCTTCTTGATATCGACTATCAGAACCTGGAATCCGGCCTGTGCAAACACCTGCGCTATACCGTTTCCCATGGTGCCCGCTCCAATAACGGCAACCTTTTTTATATCCATTTTATACACTCCTTAATAGTCGGCAAATAGCTGTGATGCTTACGATTTGCCGTCCCGTACTACATCATCTCGACGCTGAGAGCCACGGCATTTCCACCACCGAGACAAAGTGTTGCAAGCCCCCTCTTCCCACCGGTCTGTTTCAGGCCATACAGCAATGTGACAAGTATCCTGGTGCCGGAACACCCTATCGGGTGACCGAGCGCTACAGCGCCGCCATGTATGTTAACCTTCTCATGATCCATGCCAAGCTCTTTCATTACGGCACATGGCTGCACCGCAAACGCCTCGTTCAGTTCGATGAGATCAAAGTCCTCGAGCTTCAACCCTGTCTTTTTCAAAAGTTTCGGGACAGCTATGGTCGGAGCCATCATGACAAGTTCAGGCTCGATGCCACCAGTGGCATAACCTGTAACCTTCGCCATGGGTTTTACTCCCAGTTCGGCCGCCCTGGTATCTGTCATAAGGACGAGCGCCGCGGCTCCATCACTCAGTTGTGAAGCATTTCCGGCGGTAATGACACCACCATCCTTGAAAACAGCCCTTAGCTTGCTCATGGATTCAATACTTACATCCGCCCTCGGCCCTTCATCAGTATCAAAAATCACCGGATCACCTTTCCTGCGCGGGACCTCCACCGGCATGATCTCCTCACTGAATCCGCCTCCCTCAATTGAAGCAACGGCTTTCCTGTGGCTGTTATACGCATATTCGTCCATCTCCACACGCGAAACATCGTACCTCTCGGAAGTGATTTCTCCCGTGTTTCCCATATGAAAATCGTTGTAAGCGTCCCACAAGCCATCATACACCATGGTATCAACAATCTTTCCGTCTCCAAGGCGGAAACCTGTCCTGGCCTTGCGTAGTATATAGGGAGCATTGCTCATCGATTCCATGCCGCCGGCTATTACTATATCTTCATCACCGAGTTTCAGTGCCTGGGTTCCGAGGACGACAGCTTTGAGACCGGAGCCACATACTTTGTTTACAGTTAGTGCGGAAACGGCAAAATCAAGCCCGGCTCCAAGTGCGGCCTGGCGTGCAGGGTTCTGCCCCAACCCGGCTCCTATGACATTACCCATAATGACTTCCGTCACCTGGCCCGGTTCGATACCTGCCCTTTTGACAGCTTCCTTGATAACCAGGGCTCCAAGCTGTGTAGCTTTCATAGAGGAAATCTCTCCCTGGAATTTACCTATCGCAGTTCTTACTGCGCCGGCGATCACTACTTCACTCATCAACCGATCCTCCTTCTGGCGTTCATACTTCACACTTGTCAGAATCTATCCATTCAGCCCGGCAGGTCGATCAACAGATGACCTGTCAGCATATTCTTACCAGAAATGATTTCATTCATCCGGAAACTCAGAACGAATAAAATCAATGATTTCGTGGGTATCTGTTCCGGGGCCGAATATCCTGGCGACTCCGGATTTTTCGAGTTTTTCCATATCCTCGACCGGGATTATCCCTCCCCCAAAGACCATGATATGCTCCGCTCCCTTCTCCTTCAGAAGTTCAATGATCCTTGGAAACATTGTCATGTGCGAACCGGAAAGAATGCTGAGGCCTACGACATCAACATCCTCCTGAATGGCGGTTTCAGCTATCATATCTGGAGTCTGGTGAAGTCCTGTATAGATAACTTCCATCCCGGCATCCTTCAGCGCATTTGCCACAACTTTCGCTCCCCGGTCATGCCCGTCGAGACCCGGCTTTGCGACAAGCACCCGTACCTTTCTTGACATTTCCCTTTCCTCCTCTTTATGGAACCTGGAATTTCAATATCAATAAAACAGCGGTTCCTGATACTCACCGAATTCTTTTTTCAACATGTCTATAATCTCACCCTCAGTACAGTAGCATTTCACACAATCGATTATTCGCGGCATCAGGTTGTCCGTACCTTTCGTGGCGACAGCCAATCGCTCAAGCTCTCTCGACACCTTGTCGTTATCCCTCTCTTCACGGAGATTCCGTACTGCTTCGCGCTGAGTTTTTTCGACAGACTGATCGATCCTGAGAAGAGGTATATCTATTTCTTCTCCTTCGAGCTTGAAATTATTGACTCCGACAACTACCTTTTTCCTGGCTTCCACCGCTTTCTGGTACTCGTAGGCCGCCTTGCCAATCTCCTTCTGGAAGAACCCCAGATCAATCGCCTTGACCACACCACCGAGCTGATCGATTTTTTTGAAATATTTCTCGGCCTCCTCCTCCATCTCCCGTGTAAGAGCTTCGACAAAATAACTGCCGGCCAGAGGATCGATTGTATTGATCACACCCGTTTCATAAGCGATTATCTGCTGGGTCCTCAATGCTATCATCACAGCTTTCTCCGATGGGAGCGCCAACGTCTCGTCCATGGAGTTTGTATGAAGCGATTGCGTCCCTCCCAGCACAGCCGACAACCCCTGGAAAGCGGTTCTGACTATATTGTTTTCAGGCTGCTGCGCGGTAAGAGTACACCCGGCCGTTTGCGTATGGAACCTCAGGAGAAGTGAACGTTCATCCTTTGCACCATATTTTTCCTTCATTCTCTTCGCCCATATCCTTCTTGCCGCCCTGTACTTGGCGATCTCTTCGAAAAAATCAAGGTGCGCGTTGAAAAAGAATGAAAGCCTCGGAGCAAACTTGTCCACATCAAGCCCGGCAGCTATACCTGCTTCTACATATGCAAAACCGTCTGCAAGAGTAAACGCGAGTTCCTGTACGGCCGTCGAACCTGCCTCTCGAATATGATATCCGCTGATACTTATCGTATTCCATCTCGGGACATGATCGGAACAGAATGCCATGACGTCCGTAATAATCCTCAGCGATGGTTCGGGAGGAAATATCCATGATTTCTGCGCAATATACTCCTTCAGGATATCGTTCTGGATTGTACCTCCCATCCTGTCGAGGGATGTGCCCTTCTTCTCTCCCGCGGAAAGATAGAATGCGAGAAGAATAGACGCGGGCGCATTGATAGTCATCGACGTAGTAATCTTCGCCATGTCTATACCATCAAACAGGATCTCCACATCGCGGAGAGAATCTATCGCGACACCACACCTCCCCACCTCACCCTCGGACCTTTTATGATCGGAATCATATCCCATGATCGTCGGCATGTCGAAGGCAACCGAGAGCCCGGTCTGACCATGGGCCAGGAGGTAATGGTACCGCTGATTTGTGTCAGCAGGTGTTCCGAAACCGGCAAACTGACGCATTGTCCAGAAACGCCCCCGGTACATCGTGGGATACACACCCCGTGTATATGGATACTGTCCGGGAAAAGCCAGTTCTTCCGAATAGTCCAGATCAGCAATATCATCCGGAGTCCCGATATGCCTTACAGGCGCGCCTGAAACGGTCGTAAAGTCGATATCCTGTTTGTCGTGCTTCTCCACTTCTTTGAGGTATTGCTGTTTTTTCTCATCATATTTCTTTTTACTGTCCATCTGATTACTCCAGTTTCAAAGCATGTGCCTACCTGATAGTAATTTCTTTCTCGAGTTCGCGCACCAGTTCATATGGCGCAAGTTTCCCGGCATAGACGTCTTTCATCTTTTCATTCATGATTTCCCGGATCTTTTCACTGTTTTTGAGCTTTTTTTCGATCCTGTCCATCAACGCGTTGCGCACCCTGGAGAATAATACCCGTCTACGTTTTTCAGTAAACAGGTTTCTTTCTTCGAGATAAGCCCTGTGTTCCTCGATCAGTTCAACGAGTTCATCTATACCGGTACCTTCCTTTGCCGAAGCCAGAACGACTTTCGGCCTCCATTCACCATCGGGAACATCCTTGAGCTTCAGAGCATCGATAATCTCCATGGCAGCTATTTCGGCATTCTTGTGATCCGATTTGTTCATAACGAAGATATCACCGATCTCCATCAGCCCGGCTTTCATCGCCTGGATACCATCGCCGGATTCCGGAACAAGGACAACTACTACCGTATGAACCTTTTCGGCTATCTCGAGCTCCGACTGCCCTACACCTACCGTCTCTATCAGAATAAGGTCCTTGCCAAAAGCATCCATCAGATCCGTAACTTCATCGGTACAGTTGGAGATCCCGCCCAGGCTCCCCCTGCTGGCCAGGCTCCGAACAAAGATATCGGGGTCCTCAGTAAGAG
>CBDUUV010000016.1:0-31622 GCA_965370495.1 uncultured bacterium | reverse complement strand
AGAGTCCCAGCAAGACTCCCATGACAATGAGAATGGCCTCAATGAACAATTTCCCCAATGAAAAACGGTCTGGTCCTGCCTTCATTTCATCTCCCCGAATTATTCACCCTTACAAGCCTGGTGAGAAGGTTATCTGAGCGAAGCTTTCGAACGTACCTGGAGTATCCTGACCAATGACGCGATAGAATACAATAATTATTTCTGCCTCATCTCAAGTATGCTGGCAGGCTGCCTTTACACCGAATTTCACGGCAAATGCACCTTCACCGAATGGGTACATGACCTGTCTCCGGGTAAACCGATGTCGGGCCTGATTGTCGAAGGAAGCCCGGACAGCGTGATGACTTTCAGAAGAAATTTCACCAGGGGAGAAGCACGTATCTCGTTCGCAGCTTATGGAGGAAGAATAGAAACAGGTTTCCTGGAAAATGGCGACTGACATTACAGCCGCAATCTTCCAATAACCAACTACCTCAAAACCCACTTCCCTCGTGAAACGCCCCATGATCTCATCATGACATCACATCCTCATCACGCGTCCTGAGATCTCGTGAATTGCAAAAGACACCGAAACACATCCATAATGCTCTCAAATCATCCTGAATATCCAGAAATCGACTTTCATATTCACCGCGTAAAATCAAATTGAAAACTTCTTTTCAAGAATATGACACCTGCCCGGAAGCATCCCTCCCTCACCGGAAACAACTCCTCCCGACAGGGCCCAGCAACCACTCAGCCGGATGAATCATGGAACACAAATTGCGTATTTCAAACACCGTGTGCTGAAAATATTGTCCCATATCTAATTTCCGGCTCCAAAAATTCATTCACAGAATTGACTTAACAAAGACGGTATTAAACAAGTCGTGTCTTGTACTCATACTCAAGAGACGCTTGCAGCAGGGACCAGAAATTCTCGCGTCCGGGCATAGCAACAAGGAGAACCATCTTGAGAAAATGCATCACAACAATACTGGCAATAATCTGTATAGCTGCCGCATTCCCGCATGCGGCCAGATCGGGAGAGAGAAATCTTCCGATCATAATAGATCACAACCACACTGAATTCGCTGCAATACCGGCCATTATGATCGACGCGGTTCAGGAAAATTGTAAATGGCATTTCGGACGCATGTCACACGGCAGGCAGATCAACGACGGCCTCAAAAGGCTTGAAGAGGCGGACTTCACATACAGCACAGTATGGCCCAATAGCGGTGGCTACCTCCCGTACGAAGAAGAAGCGTTTTGCATCTATACAAGCGCCGTCTCCCCAGGCGGCTATTGGAGAGGTTCTGGTATCGATGTAACACGCAGTGTTCTTAATGGCACCCCTGCCCTGAACATTTCCGGCTATTGCTGGTGTACCGAGCTAAACACGGTGTCGGAAAGTTATGTGAACGACTATCTCACCATGATGTGTATCCTCGAATCCGAATATCCCGATGTCGACTTCATCTACTTTACGGGAACGGCAGAATATAATGGCGGCTACGGATACAATCGCAGTGTAAGGAACGAACAGATCCGCCAGTATTGTATCGCGAACAACAAGATCCTCTTCGATTTCGAGGATCTCGACAGCTGGTGGTACAATCCGGATACTGAAGAATGGGAACATTCGACTTATGAATATAACGGACAGGCAATACCTGTCGAGCATCCGGAACTTGCAGGTTCAGACATAGATCATACTTCCTTTGAAAGCTGTGAACAGAAAGGTAAAGCGCTCTGGTGGCTGATGGCTATGATCCAGGGATGGGAAGGCACGCTCGATATCTCCATCACGTCTTTTTCAGGCAATTACAAGGATGGCGCGGTCTTCCTGGACTGGGAAATCTCGGCCGATGAAACGGTTTTGGGATTCAATATATATAGATCGGATGACGGAGGAGAGAATTTCTTCAGGATCAATTCATCTATAATCATCCCTCATGACAGGCCGGGTTACATCGATAACAGCGTCACATCTTACAAAACATATCTATACAGAATCGGAGCGATCGGAGCAGAGAGGGAATTTATATCGACCGAGATCCGGATCCTGA
Source organism: uncultured bacterium (assembly GCA_965370495.1). Classification (GTDB taxonomy): domain Bacteria; phylum Krumholzibacteriota; class Krumholzibacteriia; order Krumholzibacteriales; family Krumholzibacteriaceae; genus Krumholzibacterium. The sequence continues at coordinate 29,571 of CBDUUV010000016.1, read as the reverse complement.
CAGCCATTAAACCCATCCTGCAACTTCGTAACTACCCGAACCCCTGCAATCCTTCGACAAATATCAGTTTTTCCATCGACAGCCCCTGCATGGCAAGACTTGCAATCTACGATGTCTCGGGCAGAAAAGTCATCACATTGCTGGATGAACATATCGGGGCTGGAACTCACTTGATCGCATGGGACGGGACAAACAGCAAGGGGTCGGTTGCCCGGTCAGGTGTTTATTTCTACAGGCTTACCGCAGGCAAAAAATCCCGGACGAATAAGTTACTGTTGATGAGATAGTACTTGTCTTTGATCGGGTATAATTACCGGTTCTACGGGAAACCGCCACCAGCCCGAGGAAACACGGATTGCAGCGGGGACAAGCTGCACCCTGTCAGCCTGTGAATCACACATGTCATGATCTGCGGCCAGGCGGTGCGGCCTCATCAAGAATCAATAAGGCAGATCCGTCTCAAGCGAGTCTGAGTCCCATCTGTTAATCCCGTACTTATCAGGATGAAGCTCGATAACGCCGCGGAGCCATTCCTCGGGATACCCTTCCTCCCTGGCGCGCCCCTCCTCATTCTGGATATATCCATCGTTGTATTTGCGTATCAGAAGTTCAGCCAGTTGCCGGTAACGTTTCACAACCCTGTTTGCAGCGTTTTCAGAATAATCAGTCAGGTAATCGGCCGCCAGCGAGGGGTCCTTTTCATACAATTCAAGGGCGGTTTTTTCTACTGCGGGCTGCATGGCTGAAAGGTTGCTTTCGAGCTGAGACTGTACCGCCTGGATATCTTCCTTCATGAAACTGTACCGCAGGTTGGCATAGTTGGCGACAAAGTTGAATACCCACCATGCGGAATCCCAGGAAAACTCTCCCATACTACCCTTGGCAAACGTATCCGGAATCCGGTTCGTACACGCATAGAACGGTATATAGACTGTAAAATACGTATCATCTACACCGTACCAGAAGACACCCCCGATGGCATCTGGAAGATACGACCTCGATTGTGATACGAATGAAAACCCTGTCTGCTGGGTCGAAATCGGCCTCTCCCATGAATAATCCATCCCATCGATCTTCCAGTTCATGGGACGCCAGCGATTCGGTGAACCGAAGGCACCGGCATCCACCCCGCAGGTCATATCGTATGGAGTTCCTTCATAATGGTCTCTCATCAGTGCAAAAACGTCCTCACGGGATAGTTTTTTATCAGGCTTGATCCATAGAGGATACGGCTTTGCGCCCTTAATACCCCTGTGATAATCGGAAGAGAACTCCTTCGAGGGAGCAGCACGCCTGAAGATGCTCCATACGCGAGTCGCGCAATAAAGAAGCTTCTGCGGCGGCGCGGGACAATACGCTTCATGAAAACTGAAGGGCCTGCCCGAGGACGGGTCGTAATAACCCTTCTCGATCGCAAAATCGATCACATCTTTCGAATAGAGACAGTTTTTCCTGTCCTTCAGTGGAAACTCGCCGATACGTGCCTTGTTGGCATGAGCGCATATGTAACCATCCGGAATTCTCAGGGCTACCCAGTTCGCTCCTTTTCCCCCGGGCCCCTTGCCAATTATCTCCAGAAACCACGCTTCATTCTTGTCGCCTATAGAGATCGATTCGCCCTCGCTTCTGTAACCGTACTCCTCGACCAGTTCACCTATGATCTCCACCGCTTCCCTCGCGCTCTTCGCTCTCTGAAGAGCCAGCCTCATCAGCCACCAGTAGTGAAGGAGTCCTTCTTCGTTGATCAGTTCCTTTCGCCCCGTAAATGTAGTTTCACCGATAACGACCTGGCATTCGTTCATCAGGTAAACAACACCATTCGTGTGGGGAGGCTGTTTGATCCTGGATGTCACATTGCCGCTCCAATCCTTCAGTTCAAGGAAATCATCCGGGCCATGATCCATAGGAACAGTATACGTCATGTGCGGATGAAACTCGCCGTCACAGGTATAGCAGACCATGACAGAACCATCGGAACTCGCTCCCCTGGTCACCATCAGGCTGGTACAGGCTGCGGCGCTCCCGCCGATTATCATCGGGAAGATGGGAAAAAGCGCAAGAAGCAGGAAAAGTCTTTTCATGTTGTGGGTCCTCCGGAATATTTGAACTGAAATTCGTTGCTCGTCTCAACAACCATACATTAGTTCACCTACAGAAGCAAAGCATCCCGCGTTTGAACCTGCGTTTGAACCCGGGGCCTCAGGCACTCCCTCCCCCCCCTCCACACACAAAACATCTTGCATTTGAAACCGTACATCTGACATCCTGCCCGCAGGGTATACCGGCATCTACCGCACACAAGCGGCAGAAAAATATCGTCCCCGCAAAGGAGTTAACATGAAAACAAGGAAATCGTTCCTTTTTCAGTTTCCGCTGATTCTTTTTCTCATCACAATTCTTCCCGCCAGCGGGGTATCAGCCCGGTCCAAATACGACAAGCTGCTGCAGAACCCTGATTCCAGACAGAAACTCGAAATCCTTGCCATGATGGAGGAGAAAAGCGCTCTCACATCAGAGATCCGCTATCTGATCAGGGACCCTGACCCCCTGATCAGGCTCAGATGCGCCGAAGTACTCGGACGCGCGGACGATCCGATCGGTACAATCCTCTACCTGTCAGAACTGGTCAGAGACGAGAATCCGGATGTGGTCCGCTCGGCAGTTTATTCACTGGGACTTACCGGGTACAGGGAAAAAACAAGCCGGATGGCTCTCGAATCTATCGCGTCGTGCCTTAAGGATCAACCGAAAAAAACCAGATTGACAGCGCTGCGCGCCCTCGGTATGACTCACCTTCCCGGCGCGCTGCCGCTCATTAAACCATACCTGAAAAATTTCCATTCAGCGATGCGTGCCGAAGCCGCTATCGCTTTATCCATACTTGGGGACTCCACTTCAGCCGCGGCATGCGTCCCGTCGCTCCTTGATGCCGCCCCCCATGTTGTAGCTATGTCCGCATACACGATGGGCAGACTGGGATACGACAGGGAAAGCGATCAACTGATTTCCCTTCTTGCAAGCAAGGATACGGAAGTAAGGCTTCGCGCCGCTGAAGCTCTCGGAAGACTGAAGAAAAAAAAGGCTGTCGCTTTCCTGGCGGTACTAACAGGAGATGAAAACAGGATGGTCGCGATCAAAGCAACCGAAGCGTTGAGTCGGATCGGCGGAGGCAAGAGTATCAAAAAGCTCGAAAAGCTCCTCTCCTCCAGCGACAGCTATATCAGGACCATTGCCCTCCAGGGGATCGAAGCAGCAGGAAAGAAAAAATCTTTCAGGAAAGTCGCGCCCCTGCTCAATGACAAATCGCTGATGGTAAGGATAGCCGCCATAAAGGCAGCCGCAATGACAGGCGGGAAAGACGCCAGGGACGACCTGGTCAGGATATTCAGAAAGAGCACCCCTTATGAAAGGATGACAGCCATAGAATATCTGGGTGAGATCGGTTTTCCCGAGGATCTTGAATTGCTCACTCGCACACTTGCTTTAAAAACCAGCCACCTTGCAAAGGAAGGCGCCGCCGCCGGTCTCGGCAGATGGAATGACATAGAACAGCTGCTCACACCCGCATACAAAAACGGCCCGACACCCGCCCAAACGCTTCTTGATGCCGCAGCAGAAGATGACTGGATTGTAGCCACGATGGCTATCGATGCATTGAGCAGTACCATGCCGGAGAAAGTCATAGACGAAATGATCGCCATCTTCAATAACAGCGACAAACGCGAAGACGCCGATAAAAAACTATCGATAATCAGATCCTTCGCCTCACTTGCTGATGACAAAAAACTTGATGATGAAAGCAGGGAAAAAATCATCGGCCTGCTGCGAACATCTCTTCTCGAATCCGACCCGAGGTTACCACAGGCCGCGGCAAAAGCAGCGTCCGGATTCGGGCTTTCATTTTCTCCCGACTCTGCTTTAAAAGCGAATTGGGACAGGGGCTTTCTTCCATGGAAAACTCCAGCGCTTCCACTGGGAGATATCAAGATCGCAATCGTCACATCCAGGGGACGCATCGAGATCGTCCTCTTCGGAGATGACGCCCCTGATATCGTTAGAAGTATCCTCGGTTTTGCGAAGGAAGGGTTCTATGACGGCCTGAATTTTCACAGGGTCGTACCCGGATTTGTCATACAGGGTGGTTGCCCGCGCGGAGACGGCTGGGGAGATGCCGGATATTTTCTTCGCAGTCAATTCAATATGCACAGTTATGAAAAGGGTTTTGTAGGTATGGCACACAACGGCAAGGACACGCCCGGAAGCCAGTTTTTCATAACACACACATTTCAGCCCCATCTGGATGGCCGTTACACGATAATCGGCAGAGTCACAAGTGGCATGGAAATCGTGGACAAAATAGAGACAGGCGACATCTTCAGTATAAGAATATGTGATTGATCCGTCAGGGGACTCAGGTTCCAGATAAATCATAGGATCACGGGGAACAACTATGAAAGAAAGCTTTACTTCCAGATGGGCGCTGCTGCTCGCGGCACTGGGAATGGCCGTTGGAACGGGTAATATCTGGAGATTTCCAAGAGTTATTGCACAGAACGGCGGAGCGGCCTTTCTCATCCCCTGGTTACTTTTTCTGTTCTTGTGGTCAATCCCTCTACTTATGATCGAGTTTGGGCTCGGCAAGAAAACCAGGATGGGTACGATCGGAGCATTCGGTTCCATGGACCGAAGACTTACATGGATGGGCGGCTTCGTAGGAGTCTGCACACTTGCGATCACTTTTTACTACTGTGTGGTCACCGGGTGGTGTTTCCGTTATGCATCGGCTTCCCTGCTTGATATGCTCTTTCAAAACAGGGCCATAGCCGGAGCGGGGCTCTGGGGAACTGAAAGAACGGCTTTCTGGACAACCTTTCAGGCAACAAAATGGCAACCGGTCATTTTTCACCTTGCCGGAATCCTTGTGGGTTCATTGATTATTTACAGGGGTGTGGTAAACGGCATCGAGAAGGCAAACCGGCTCATGTTGCCTTCACTTTATGGCCTTCTCATAGTCGCCGCTGTCCGGGCAGTAACTCTTCCCGGTGCATCCGCAGGATTGAACTACCTGTTCCAACCGGACTGGAGCAGCCTTCTCAGCTACCGCATATGGCTGGAGGGGTTGACGCAGAGCGCATGGTCCACCGGCGCGGGCTGGGGATTGATCCTGACCTACGCTGTATACATGAAAAAGAATGACGATATCGTAGCAAACTCTTTTCTCGCGGGACTGGGTAATAACTCGGCATCTCTACTCGCCGCTCTTGCCGTCATTCCAACAGTTTTTGCTATCCTGCCGTACGAGCAGGCTGTCGCCGCGGCACGCGATACCGGGCCGCTCAGCACGGGTCTGACATTCATCTGGATTCCGAAACTTTTCGAACAGATCGCCGGCGGGCGCTTCTTCCTCTTTATCTTCTTTCTCGCACTTTCCGTGGCGGCGCTTTCTTCCCTGATATCGATGATCGAACTGGGCACCCGCAATATCATGGATTTTGGATTATCCAGAAAGAAGAGCATAGTTATCATCGGCAGCGCATCTTTTCTTTTCGGCCTGCCGTCAGCTCTGAACCCGGGGTTCTTTCAGAATCAGGACTGGGTATGGGGCATAGGATTGATCCTCAGCGGGCTTCTATTCGCCGTTACCGTTATCCGTTACGGCGTCGAGAGGTTCAGGATTGAACTTATCGATAGTCCGGATAACGATATCCGGCTCGGGAAAATATTCGATTTTGCGGTCAGGATACTGATCCCCGCCGAATTCCTCGCGATGATCGGATGGTGGTTCTCACAAGCTATCCTGGTCTACGACCCGAAGCTGTGGTGGCACCCGTTCAGGACATTCAGTGTAGGTACATGTATTTTTCAGTGGAGTATTCTCATTATGATCCTGCTGATCTTTCAAAAGCGCCTCAACCAATTACTGTTTGGCAGGAAGGATAACAAATGACAACTTCCGCTATCGTGATGATGTCGATAATATGCTCTCTTGTCTGGGGAAGTTTTGTCGGATTTATCATCTTTGTTATCAAAGCTGAAAAGAAAAAGGGTTCTGGATAATAGGCCTGCTGCTGCACACGACTTATCGAAGCAACCGGGGGCTTACCGGACTGCCGAATCCATCGAGGCATTGAGGCTATCGAACCTGCTTATCCTTCAAATCCGCAATGATCCTCTTCTGGCAATCGAAAGCTATCTGAGGAAGTTTATCCAGAGGGAAAAACCCCGCATCATCCGCGTCATCACCAGCCTTGATACTGCCACCGGTAATATGTCCACGAAAGATCACGACGATCGTATTCCCACGCGGATCATCAAAACACGATTCGACGGCATGTATACCATCCAGTTCGACCGAAACGCCGGCTTCTTCCTCGAGTTCCCTCACGGCAGTCAACCTCACTTCTTCGTCATACTCGACATATCCTGACGGTATACCCCACATTCCCCCGTAGGGATCGTATCGTCTTCTGACGAGAAGTATCCGGCCGAGATCATCTGTGATCAACACACCCGCGGCTGGGGCCGGGTTGAGATACTGGACAAATCCGCACACCCCGCACCTCATCCTGACGTGCCCGCCCTCGGCGGATTCGAGCAGGGTTTCCCTGCAGAGTGGACAGTATTTGAATCGCTTGTTCATGATTTGCCGATCCCGAAAAAACTATAGTAAAGTATCGGCTGCGGCGTCGCACTCATAACGGAGAAGAAACAGGCGCCATTCCTGATCGATCTTCGGAAATTCCTCACCGTAAATATCCTTGAAGTGCACATTGAACGGTTCGAAATCATTAATTTCATCCACTGCCCTGTACAAACGCACCATTTTTTTTATACCATATTTTTCAATCATATATTTGACGAATGATCCCCACGATGGGACAGTCACAGAAACAGCGCTATTCTTGAATACCTTATATGGTATGGTCTTGTACAATGCTGGAAGTCTTTTGGCTACAAGATCCTGCTTGGCCGCATTGTGGAGGTCCCAGCCGTTATACTCCTCCCTGAAATAAAAGACCACACCCTTTGCAAGCCCAACCGGCGGGGCTCCGAGATCGTACAGAATGAGATGGACCAGGTCGTGGTTTTCGTTCGATTCCAACGTATGAAGTTCCTTTTTTTTCCAGTTAGTCACCTGGCGATATTTCTTCATCCCTGTGACTTTGAGGATTTTCTCTTCGGAAGGATAAAATAAATAACTGATCCTGTCTTCGATCTTCTTGATCCCCATGTCTCTTGCAATACTCTCGATCAGCTTTGTTAACTTGTCCATGTCCTCTTTCGGGAATACTTTCTCCTGATCCCACTTGAAAGTAATGAACTTCGTTTTTCTGGTTTCCCATTTGAGCTGTTCGAGGATAACAAGCGTAATATCATCGAAATATGCATATCCCGTCATCTGGTTGAGGAGGCCGATTTCCATCGATCTGGCCTTGTCGGGAACACTTTTTTTGAACCTGTTCCTTGTCCATTTACTGGTCCCGATACGGCGTTTTGTCCACGCATCAGCATAGTAACGATCATTGACCCTCTTACCTTCCTCGTCATAAAAGGTAAGAAAAATATTTGTGTTGTCTTCCTGCCCCCTGGATTTTTTAATGTTCAGGGTTTTTATTTCCGCGGAAAAAATCACATCGTATCCCGGCCTGACCGGATGTTTTTGCGAGAGAACCATCCATTTATCCGTATTAAACAATCCCCTGAGAAAATATGAATATTTTCCGTTCACGTGATGCTCGGAGTTTTTGCCGAACATATTGATGTTTTCACCCTCGCCCGCAAACTGCCTTAATTTCCAACCGGTCGGCATAAAACCATCCCATTCCTCGAACGAAGGGTTTACAACGATATTCACGCCTGTCTTTATTTCAGGCAGGTTTTCAGCATCCTTCTCACCACCCCAACCCGTTAGAACAAACAGCATAGAGAAAACCGGTAATATAAATGCAAAGAATCTTTTTCCAGTCATTAAAGGGTCCTTCCATTACAATCCTGGATTTTATACAATCTGGATGACAATCTGTTCCCTTATAGGGTTACTCCCTGCGGCAGAAGAGCGACAAATCTGTTTCAGCCCAGGCATCTGTTTATTCCTTCTCTTTCTTTTCTGTGCCGAACTTTTTCCACCTCAGGGCCATATCGAACAACCGCCTCTGCACAAGATCATTTATAGAGTCCTTCATGTATTTACCACCCCGCAACTTCCTGCCGGCGCCTACACCGGTAAGAAGAGCGATCCCTTCATCTACATGTTTGATCGAGTATATATGAAATCTGCCATTCCTGACCGCATCGATTACTTTTTCGTTCAGCATCAGTTCAGGAACGTTCTGCCACGGAATCATCACGCCTTCAGTCCCTTTGAGCCCGCGGGAATCGCATACATCAAAGAATCCCTCGATCTTTTCATTCACTCCACCGATCGGCTGGATCTCACCATTCTGATTGATCGAACCGGTCACCGCGATATCCTGCCTTATCGGCAAGCCCGACAGACTCGACAGGATAGCGTAAAGCTCGGTCGAACTGGCGCTGTCACCATCGACTCCACCATACGATTGCTCGAAACACAGGCTGGCACTCATCACCAGTGGAGTTTCACTACCGTATCTGCCTCTCAAATAACCACCGAGGATCAGGATTCCCTTGTCATGAGTGCTTCCGCTCAGATTGGATTCGCGTTCTATGTTGATCACACCTGAATTACCGAGTGATGTACGTGCTGTTATCCTGGAAGGCCTTCCGAAGGTGTAATCACCCATATTATACACTGACAGAGCATTCACCTGTCCGACAACCGCACCCTGTGTCTTGATAAGGATAGTTCCATCGTCGATCCTCTCCTGGAGTTTTTCCTCAAACAGGTTGACCCGCATCTTCCTGAACTCGATCGCCTTCATGACATGATTCCGTTTCACGATCTTGTCATTCATAGCCCTGGCGTGGTAATTCGCCTCCCTTATGATATCGGTAATAAGGGAAAACCGCGTCGAAACCTTCTTCTGTTTTCCTGCAAGCCTGACTCCGTATTCAACGATGGCAGCTACACCCGATCTGTCGAAATGCATGAGATTTTCGCTGTCACAGATCGATTTGATGAATCCGGCGTATTGCCTGACCACACGGAGGTCCCTTTCCGTTTCTTTGTCGAAATCCGCTCTTATCTTGAATATCTTCCGAAAATCCTCATCATGCGCTTGCAGCATATAATACATTCGGGAATCGCCGATCAGGACAATCTTCGTCCTGACCTGCATCGGTTCAGGCTTCAGTGCGGAAGAACTCATGAAGCTGAACGAATCGAAATTCTGTACTATAGCTTCGGAACTTTTCAATGCCCTTTTAAGGGTCTGCCAGACGCCTGGCTCGATGAATACATCCATCGCGTTCATGATCAGGAATCCTCCATTGGCCCTGTGGAGGGAACCGGGGCGTATATTCATATGGTCCGTTTTCGACCATCCACCCGGATAGAAATCACGTTCAATAATACCGAAAACATTTTTCAGATTTGGAAAATTCTCTATAACCACAGGCGGGGCTGAAGTCTCGGAATTGTCAATCACCACATTCACCCCGAATTCCCTGAAGGGATCATCATCGGTTGTGAAGCCCGGCGAACCCGTCAACATTTCTTCCCCGGAGGTTTCCTCGGCATCCTGCCCCCTGAACAGATTCAGTTTCCTGATGATCGAGTTCTCAACACCGTGCAGAACACGAGTCAGCTTCTTGTTACCGAAGAGCTTGTCAATCTCACTGATCATCTGATGGACGCTGGGATGTATATAATCCATATCCAGTTTCTCGATCTGATCCTTCAGATCCCCTTCCAACTCTTTCATTTGCTCATATATCTGAGTCATATCTCCGGAAAGCTTTTCGGCTTTCTCTTTCATTGCTTCAAACTGGTCGGAAGTGATCTTGCCTTCTTCGATCATCTTTACGATCTGAGCATAATCGACAGCGTCCCCGTCTATAACCGGTATGATCTGCGGCCTTACCGCGCCACCGATCTGAACGTTGACCATTGTAAATCCTTCCTTCCCTATCTTTTCCTCAAAGGAAGAAACAATCGCCTTCTGCTTTTCCTGGTATCCCTCAACGACTTTGCTGCGGCTTTTCTGGTAATAGTCGCTCTTGAACATCGACGGAATCTTCCTTTTCAGGTTAAAAATCAAGCCATCCATTTCCGCCGCAAGCCTGATACCATTCCCCGCGTCCAGCTCTATCTGAACAGGCATGTTTTTATCCCTGAAATTGTGCATATAGCAGATATCCGGCGGGATCGAATTTTTCTTTTCCATCTTTTCAAGAAGATGTTTGATAGTCGTAATTCGACCCGTCCCGGCCAGACCTGTGATGAAGATGTTGTATCCCCTGTGATCGAGGTTTAACCCCATGTTAATCGACATCAGCGCCCTGTCCTGGCCGATAATATCTTCGCATGGCCTGATATCCGCCGTTGTTTCGAATTTGAAAGCATTCAACGAACACTGCCACCTCAGTTTACTGGCCGGAAGCTCCCTGATCTTCGATACCTTGCCCATTATTTTTCCTCCAGCTTCGGGAGAGTATGTGTATAAACGAGATCATAACAACCGCCACCCGGCGCCGTGGTCCTGCTACCGGACCGGATAGCGATCCGGACCCAGTCTAAGTTTTTTACGCAAAAAGGTCAAGGGGGGGCTGTGTTGAAAGTTGTGTAATATGGGGCGTGCGGCCTTGAAAAGAAAATTGAGGCTCATGTGATTCTCCTGATAATCAGAAGGGTCGCGTCATCCAGAAGCCTGTCGCCGCTCCCGAAATCGATGATTTTCTCGAAGATCCTGTCAATGATGAGCTCTGCCGGTTCCAACCTGTTTTCAAGCACAAGCTCAATAAGCCTTTCCGTGCCGAACATGTCGCCATCACTGCTGGTAACTTCAAAGATCCCGTCCGAAAACATGACCAGGATATCGCCCGGGTCGAGGAAGGCGAAACCTCTTTTGAATACTGTTTCCTCGAGAGGCCCAAGGATGGTCCCTCCCACATCGAGCAACCTTACCGAATCCTTTTTAAAATGAAGTGGAGGAGGATGCCCTGCGTTGATATAGACGAGTGTACCGTTTTGTTCGAGTTCTCCATAGACCAGTGAAATAAATCTCGTGGAAAGACGGCTCTGATGGATCACGGAATTCAGTCTCCTGATAACACCCGAGATCTTCATCTCCTTTTCTATCCCCATCCTGAGGCCCGTAACAACATCCCTTGCGAGAAGAGCCGCCGGCAGACCGTGCCCGCTGGCATCCCCGATAGCAAAACTCAGGATTTCTTCTTCGAGGATATTGAAATCGTACAGGTCGCCTCCGACACGTTCAGCCGGCACGAACCTGCCTGATATATCATACCCTTCAAAATGCGGATCGCTTCTGGGCAAAAGGCTCTTCTGGATCTCATAGGCTTCCTGGATATCCGCGCTGAAACGGCTCGTCGACCGGCTATAATTAAGGGTGCTTCGGATCGTGTTGAGAGAAAACTGGAGAGTTTCTCTTTCCCACTCCAGGTTCAATCTGAATACCATCATGTACTCGTCTTCTTCCCCAACCATTACCGCGACGCTGTCTGTCCCCCATGGCGGATCCACAGTATCGGAAAAGATATAACTTTTATGTTGCAGCAATAATGCAAAAACGGGATCACCCCTGAATATCGAATCAGGCCAGCTGGAGGTTGACTTGCCGACAGGGCCTTCAACCAGGTGAAACATACCGAATCTTGATTTGTATATACATCCGCTCTCAATACCAAGATCTATCCCGAATGACCTGACCAGTTCGTCAAGTACGAGTGAAAGAACATCTTTTGTATTTGCTCCCCCGCTTATGCGAATAAGAAGGGAATCGAGTTTTCTGTAAAATGCTTTTGGCTGGAATTCGCTGCTACTCATGAAAGACCTTTTTCCGGTTAGAAAACCTTCCGCGAAGATACTCGTTAAACACCTGCTGTGCAATTAAAATCTCCTGATCTGCAATCGAAATTCCACCAGCAGGGGGGGGGACAAAACCTGTATACACTGAAATTATCTTTACGGAATATGGAACAACCGATATAATCCTTCTGTAGAAGTATCATGCAAGCAGAGGGAACAATGATATGACAGACAGAAGAACTTTTCTCAAGACTCTGGCCGGTGGAGCCGCGTTATTTCTCGCCCCTGCTGAAAAGCTCCATTCATTCCCGACTGGTGACTCCGGCAAAATCTCTTTTGCCGTGGTCAAGGGCATGGATACCGCAGCAACGGTCCGTAAAGCGGTAGACACTCTCGGAGGCATGAGTACCTTCGTCAAAAAAGGGGAAACCGTATTCATCAAACCGAACATCTCGTGGGACCGAAAACCTCAACAGGCTGCCACAACAAACCCGACAGTAGTAGAAACAGTAGTCACAATGGTCAGGGAAGCTGGCGCAAAGAAAATCATTGTAGCCGACAACACCTGTAATGACGCCAGGCGAAGTTATAAAAGGAGTGGAATCCGGGAAGCCGCTGAAAAAGCAGGCGCAAAGGTTCCCTTTATGGAAAAAAGAAAATTCGTCAAAATGGATCTGGGTGGAAATGTGATGGGGGAATGGGAAGTGTACAGGGACGCTATCGAAGCTGACAGGATAATCAATCTCCCCATAGCAAAACATCACGGGCTGTCCAATGTTACGCTTTCTATGAAAAACCTTATGGGCCTGATCGGCGGCAGGCGGGACCTGCTCCACCAGAAACTCCCTGAATGCATAGTCGACCTGGCCTTTTTCTTCAAACCGGTCCTTACGATCCTCGATGCGGTCAGGATCCTCAAGGCAAATGGCCCCCAGGGCAGTACCCTGAAAGATGTAGAAAGGCTCGACACGATCGCGGCGAGCGATGATCCGGTTAAGATAGATGCATTCGGCATCACGCTATTTGGCAACATTTTCGGGGAAACGGTCGAAGACAGGTTCCCGCATATCCGCCTGGCCGAGGCGAGGGGCCTGGGCACTTCTGATTTCAAGAGCAAAGGTTACATGGAAATCGATCTCGGGCAGGTATAATGAAAAACCTCAGAAGGTTATCACAGGTCCTTTTTCTGCTGATGTTTCTGTTCCTTTTCATTCAAACTGAATACAAGGGTGAAGATGAACTGGGGCTTCCGGTAAGATTATTTCTGGATTTTGATCCTCTCATCGCGCTTTCCTCTCTTCTGGCAACACACGCAGCCAGGAAAATCTTCCTCCTTTCTCTCGTAACGGTTACCATGACAGTATTCCTGGGACGTTTCTTCTGCGGCTGGGTATGCCCCCTGGGCACACTCCATACCATGCTTGGATTTTTCCGGATGCGCCACCCGCTGAAAAAAGCAAACGACGGCAATTACCCGCATCTGAGGAAAATCAAGTATTATATCCTTGTGTTTATCCTTGTCGCGGCCGTTTTTGGATGGAATGCTGCGGGGTTCCTTGATCCGATTTCCCTGACAATTCGTTCACTGGCGATTGGATTCAACCCTGCGGTTAACGGAATGATACGCGCATTTTTCGAATTGTCCTATACCCTGGGCATACCGGGGGTCTCTCCGACGCTCGATTCTATCTACTCCCTGATGACCGGTACCCTGCTTGCATTCGAGCAACCTGTCTTCAGACAGATGATACCTGTCGCTTTGATCTTTACACTTATCCTGGGACTTAACTTCCTGGCGCCAAGATTCTGGTGCCGATACCTCTGCCCACTTGGAGGCCTGCTTGGCCTTATCGGAGCGAGGCAGACCCTGGCGCGTGTCGATGTGAACGGTGAAAAATGTCTCTCCTGTCATATGTGCAACAAGACATGTCATGGAGACGCAACACCCTTTCCACCCGGCAAATGGGCAAGCAGGGAATGCCTCATCTGTTTTAACTGCAAAGATGTGTGCCCGACTTCGGCTGTAAGCATCCACCCGACTGCCAGAAAGACAGGTGATGGAAATGTCGATCTCCAGCGGCGTCACATCCTGATCACCGGGGCAGCAGCCATGATATCAGTTCCTCTCATAAGCCTGGGAGAGCACAGTAAGAGGCCGCACCCGGATCTCATACGACCACCGGGAGCTTTGCCGGAAGATATGTTTCTCAAAACATGCGTCAAGTGCGGTGAATGCATGAAAGTCTGTCTTACCAATGCCCTTCAACCAACATTTACACAGGCCGGTCTGGAAGGGTTGTGGACACCTGTCCTCGTACCGAGGCTCGGGTACTGCGAATTCTACTGTACCCTTTGCAGCCAGGTGTGCCCGACGGGCGCCATCAGGAAGATCTCCATCGAAGAAAAGCAGAAGATCCGTATAGGACTCGCGTTTTTCGATAAGAACCGCTGTATCCCATACGCGTTTGGCAGAAACTGCGGTGTCTGTGAAGAACACTGCCCCGCACCAGGCAAGGCTATCAAGTTTGTCAGCGAGGAAGGGATAGATGAAAAAGGAAACAGGTTTACCCTGAAAAAACCCCGGGTCGATCCGGTTCTTTGCATCGGGTGCGGTATTTGCGAGAATAAATGCCCCCTGATCGACAAGGCGGGAATAAGAATAACATCGATCAACGAAAGTCGCTCTGACCACAGGATGTATCTGTGACCAGGATTTCTACATGCTTTTCCACCGATTCGGCCAGCGCTTCAAGGTTATAACCACCTTCCAGCAGAGAGACTATCCTGCCTCCACAATGACGGTCGGCAACCGATTTCAACAGGCGTGTCATTTCCCCGAAAACGCTGCTTGATAAAAGTCCTCCCGACAATGGATCCTCAGCGTGTGCGTCAAAACCAGCGGAAATAAGAATAAATCCGGGTTTGTACCCCTCCAGAGCGGGGATTACCTGTTCATTGAACCTGGATATGTATACGGAATCATCGACTCCCGACTCCACCGGGATATTCAGATTGTACCCTGTTCCAATCCCCGTCCCGACTGTACTGAGATGACCCGAACCCGGGTAATGCGGATACTGATGAAGACTGATATAAAATACCCTGTCATCATCGAGAAAAATGTTTTCCGTACCATTTCCATGATGCACATCCCAGTCAACGATGGCTACCCGATCCACACCACCTTCATTCAAAAGCCACGAAGCGGTAATTGCGATATTATTAAAGATACAAAACCCCATAGCCCTGTCCCTCTCGGCGTGGTGTCCGGGAGGCCTGCCCGCGCAGAATGCCGAGGCAAGTTTTCCTTCGAGTACCATCCCGGCCGCCTGCACACCCGCTCCGGCCGAATGCAGGGCAGCCTGTATGGAATAATGTGTAGCAACAGTATCTCCTGCGTCGAGAAAGATCGGGTGGTTTATTTCAAGTGAGAGGATCGCATCGACGTAAGCATAGTCGTGAACCGCTTTTATCCATTCGATCTTCGCCGGCTCGGCTTCTATGAAAGAGAGCTCGTCCAAAAAGGCACTTTTCCTGAGACAGCCGATTACGGAACGATACCTCTCCGGGCTTTCTACATGAGGATACCCCTCCAGATGTTTTCCGAAAAGGTCATGGTAAATAACTCCTGTCATCTACCTCTCTCCCGGATCTTACCAGTCATGGGAACAAACCTGACGGCTATCAGAACTTCATCAACAAATTCATCACCCATTCTGGTAATCCTGTGAAGAACCTGTGAAAAGCTACCGGCAGGCACTACCATCCTGCCATTAGCTGTAAGTTGAAATGCTATTTCTCCAGGCACAAAATCCGGAGCTGCGGTTAATATTATAGCGTCGAACGGTGCTTCTTCGACCCATCCTGATGAGCCGTCTCCCGAACAGAAATGAATATTCTGATAATTGAGTTCTTCAAGGCGTTTTCGCGCACGTCGAGACAACTCATCTATTATTTCTATAGTATATACTTCAGAAGCAAGTTCAGCCAGAACAGCTGTCTGGTATCCGCTGCCCGTGCCGATTTCAAGGACACGCTCATTACCCGTCAATCCCAGTTGCTCGGTCATGTAGGCAACGATATAGGGCTGCGAGATTGTTTGTCCGAAGCCTATGGAAAGAGGCCCGTCATCAAAAGCGTATCGTAATGTTTCCTCATCTATCAGCAGTTCACGCGGAACTTTGGACATCGCATCGATCACTCGCTCATCCCTTATCCCCCTGGCCACTATCTGGGACTTGACCATCTTTTTTCTGAGAGCATCGTTTTCAGTCTCTTGATTTTCCATCACTTCAATCTTTTTCTCAGAATTTCGAACGCTTTGCCGATCGCATCCTGTACCATTTCCGCGTTCCCACCGCCTCCCTGCGCATAGTCCTTACCGCCACCACCTCTTGCACCCATCACCGCGGCCGAAGCTTTTAAAATCTCTCCCATATCAAGATCTATCCCCGGCGAGCAGGAAAACAACAAGCCCGGTTTCGGGTTTTTATACCCAAAAAGTATGATCAGTTCTTTTCCTTCCCTGATATTGTCAGCTATTTCCCTCAGGGCTGCAGGATCGGCCTGATCAAAAACCCTTCTGATGATTCCATACTCCCCGACATGGTCTGTAGGCTCAGCCATTTCCCCTGCCCTGAATTCGGCCAGTTCACGGGTCAGCCGGACAATATCCTTCCTCATGAACCTGTTTTCCTCTGAAAGCTTTTCAACAGTCTTTTCCAGCTCTTTCCAGTCGGTGCTGAACATCCTGGCAACAGAATCTATTATCCGGTGTTTCTGCGCGTAATCCGAAAGCGCCCTGAGTCCACAAACAAAGGTGACACGCGTTCCTGCCTTGACTTTCTCTGTTCCAAGAATCTTGACAAGGCCTATAGCCCCGGTGGAAAGAACGTGTGTCCCGCAACAGGTCGAAATGTCAATATTCTTGATCTCCACGATCCTCACGGCGGTAACACCTTCCGGAAGCCTCGACCGGACCTTTACGTTATCTGATTTCGATTCTGCCAATCTTTCGTATTCATCCACACCAACTATCTTGTGAGAAAATGGAATATCTTCAAGCACGAGTTCATTGACCCTCACCTCAACCTCAGCGATAAGCCCATCAATCACTTTATTACTATCAAGATCTATTGTAGAAACCGTCTCACCCAAGTGAAATCCTACTGTTGGAAAACCTGATTTCTCGAGAAAGACACGGGAAAGCAGGTGCTGCCCTGAATGTTGCCTGGTATGATAACGTCGTCTTTCAGGCTCGATCTTTCCCCTTACCTTGTCCCCCACCCTGAGAATACCCTTGATGAGATGACCGACGCCATTCTCATCCTCGATTACTTCCAGAACAGGATACCCGTCGAGAGTCCCCCTGTCGTCGGGTTGCCCGCCTGAAACGGGGTAAAAAAACGTCCTGTCAAGCCAGACGCGAAGGTGGCCATCTTTTGATTTTTCAGTTTTCCTTACTCTTGCGCTGAACTCAAATCTTTCCGGTTCAAAGAAATATCCCCTCTCATCAAAATCCATTACATCTCACCTCTCGAAAAACATGAAATCCACCCTGTCAATATCCATCTCGATCAACGATAGAAAAGCAAACCCATAACAGCAGCAACAATAATCATGTATACAGGGTGTACGTTGAGATAAAATACTACACCGAATGAGACCAGGGCGATAAGAAAAGTATCCCAGTTCATCACAGACCTCGGAGCAAGATGGGCAACAGTAACCATCAAAAGAGCGATAACGACAGGACGCACTCCACGGAGAGCTCCCTGAACCGAAGACAGATTCCGGTATTTGTAATACAACATCGACAAAATGATTATAAGTACGCTGGATGGAAGCAGGATAGCGACAAGCGCCGAAACCGCTCCGATCGGACCAGCTGTCTTGAGCCCGATGCATAGGGCAAGTTTAGACGCAATCGGCCCCGGTAATGTACTTGCCATTGCAAGGGCATCGACAAACTCTTCTGAGGTAAGCCAGCCGTAATTGTAAACGACCTCTTTTTCAATAAGTGGGATAAGAGCAGGGCCGCCTCCGTAACCAAAAGCGCCAACCTTGAAAAAAGCCAGGAAGATCGACCAGTAAAGACCCATATGGATATCATCTCACCCGGTAACGTTGAAAATTCCATTCACTCCGATAAACCTTAAAGTATCCGGTTGGATGCTACAACCGATATATTAGCTTACAGGGAGGGGGGGTGTGAACATTTTCAGCTGGAAGAATATCAGTGTTTCTGAAAAAGGGCCGGGATCAGGATTATCAGCAGATTACCGATAAACATCAGGAAGAAAGATAACTGCCCGTACCTGCAGTAGAAAGTCAACTTCTTTGCCAGAGTCAACGGAACGAGAAAGAGCCCCTCCCTGTCAAACCCGATACTTTCAACCACTCGGCCGGCCGGATCAACAGACATGGAAATCCCCGTATTGGCTGATCTGACCAGAGTAACCCCGTTTTCGATCGCGCGAAGAACTGCTGACTCGGCGTGTTGCAGTGCGCCCCTGGAACTCCCGAACCATCCATCGTTTGTGATATTGACCAGGAACCGTGCTCCATTTTTGATATATTTTCGAGTATATTCCGTAAATGTCGATTCGAAGCAGATAAGAACCCCGAACTTGCCGGCAGCGGAGTCGAATATCGTCATAATTTCTCCCTGCTTGAAGTTGGCCTGTCCGAAATCTATCTTTTCCAGAATTGAAAAAAACTGGCTGAAAGGCACCTTTTCTCCAAACGGCAGAAGCTTGATCTTATGATATTGGGCTGCTAACTCTCCGTTGCTGTTAAAAAGGCCACAAGCGTTGAACGAACGCCATTTGCCTTTTTCCTGAATATGATTCAGGTAACCGATAAAAAGATCGACTTCCGAGCTATGGGCAATCCTTTTTAGCCAGTTTCTATACCTGGTTGAATGGTTAATCGATACCGGTGCTGAAGTTTCGGGAAATATCACGATTTCCGCGCCCAGGGCCGCTGCCTTTTTTGTCAATGATTCTATCTGGACGAATACAGAATCACGGTAATCGGCATTCCACTTTTTGCCGAGGTCGACATTGGGCTGCATTATCGCGACACTGTTTGTTTTCCCCTGACACGCAATATCCCTGTCCACCCGTGTTATCCGTACATTGCCGAACCAGAGATGGGTTCCGGTCAGGACGGCAAGCGCAAGAAGAGACCAGACTCTACGTTTCCTTGAACCACCGAAGAAGATAAAGGCGATCAGAACATTCACCAGGACAATAATCATCGATAACCCGAAAGGGCCATATATGGACAACCCCTGGAGTGCCACCGGGTAGGGAACGAGCGAACTCGAAATCAAACCCCAGGAAAAAGCCAGTTCACCATTGCTGCGAATAAACTCGGTAAGGGCCCAGACAGCGGGAGCGGCAAAAAGAGCTTTTATCCCGAAACGCCTCACCAGCCATGCAATTGCCAGCGAGAAAAGACCGGTGAAACAGGAAAGGTAGAGCACAAACAGTATCACGGCGGGAACAAGGACCCATGACATGTTGATGCTTGATTCGGGAATCAGGTTGGCAATCCAGAAAAGAAGCATGGAAAAAAATACCATTCCAAAAAAATAACCTGTCCAGAAGCCTCTCTTGAGAGCTCTTTTTCTCCAGCTTATTTCGGGATAAACTGCCAGGAAATACCTGATCAGAGGAACCAGCGCAACAAGAGAGAGTATCCTCGTGGGAAACGGAGGAAATGATACGGCCATCAGAGTCCCTCCTGTCAAACCAGCAAGGATCTCATCTCTCCACCTGTATACAAACGACCTTCTGTTCAAACATGACCTTCTGTTCTAAAACGATCTTTCAACAACTCGTCCGCGGTGGAGTATAATCCAAGGTGTGATTTCTGACCAATAAAAACTGATAAATCAGAAAAATTATCAGAAACAGGTCTGATCGGGACAATACACTAAAAGTAATGATCGGACCGAGCACCAGTATTGCCAAACCATATAAATAATATCACCTCTTTCGCATCGTGCATAATCGTCCTTACCTTACAGGTTCTATTATGTTGTGACGTTTCATCTTTTTTAGAAGGCCCTGCCTGGTTATGCCCAGCGCTTCAGCTGATTTCGTCCTGTTCCCCGAAAACCGCCGCAGTGTCTCCTTTATCATCCTTGTTTCCAGCCTGTGCATCGCCGAAGGAAGGGTATCGGCTTCGCAATCCAATCCAGACGGCATATCCACCAAACCTTCCCTTATGGCGGAAGACAGCATCTCCGATTGAATAAATGACACACCCGGATAAAGTGTCAATATCCTCTCTATCTCATTCTTTAATTCTCTTACATTACCCGGCCAGTTATATGACAGGAAATTTCTGGCTGCTCCAACCGTTATTACAGGCATGCGTCTGTCCAGAGCCCTTACAGCTGATTTTAGAAATAATGTCGCAAGAAGTATGATGTCCTCTTTTCTTTTTCTCAACGGTGGGACATAGAGCCTGACTCCCTTGATGCGATAGTACAGATCCTCTCTGAACTTTCCTTCCCTGACCAGTTTGACCAGATTCCTGTTTGTTGCAAAAACAAACCTTACATCGACAGCCCTTCTGGAACTCTCCCCCACCCTCCTGATCTCCTTTTCCTGGATGACCCGCAGCAAAGCGGTCTGAAGGCGCAGTGGCATTTCTCCTATCTCATCGAGAAAGAAGGTTCCTCCGGCCGCACTTTCAATCAACCCGCGCCTGTCACAAAGCGCCCCGGTAAATGAGCCTTTCACGTGTCCAAAAAGTTCACTCTGCAGAAGCGAGGGAGGCATTTCCATGCAGTTGACAATGATCATCGGAGTGGAATTATCCAGGCGAAGGGTGTGGATATTGCGCGCAACAATCTCCTTGCCTGTACCATTTTCACCCTCAATCAGAACAGGGATCCCGCTGACAGCAACTTTTGCTATTTGCTTTTTCAGTAAAAGGATCTCCGGAGAGGTTCCAAACAGTGGCGGATCAAAAATCCTGCTGGATGAGTCACTCCTGCCGCCGATATGATCCGTGATGCACTCCCCCGCACATTCAGGAACTGTACCTGTGACAGGGATAATAGATTCAAGAAGCTGCAGAAAACTGCTTACCGTGCCAAGGCTTCTACATACAAAACCGTCCAGCATCTTTTCGAAATAGACATGCAATTCGGTATAAAGACCATGGACCGAGTTGGAAAAACACCAATTGTTATCCCCTATTTCGTTCAGCCTCCACCCTTCGCTGCAAATCGATGATTCGAATCGTATGTCAGTTTTAAATAATCGGTTTGGAGCGGATTCAGCGGGGTCAAACCCCGTTGACCGTCCCTGCTCCACCGGGGCTTCCTGAAATAAAAACGGCATAGGAATAATGTGGCCCGTCTTGCAGCTTTCGACATTCCTGTAGACAGAGCGACGATGAGCCGTAATCTTCACACGATTGTCATCAACAGAAGCAAAGATGCGCAGGTGAGCTGAACTCGCCCCGCAGGTATTGCACAATAGACCAAGAAATTCATCGATCAGAATATTCACACCGCCCCCCCCTCCTGTTTTTCGTTCTACCTCTAAAAGCCGAATCCCGGAAAACGTTTATTCTGTAATTGAGGCTGCCGGGAACAGCTGGCACTTATCAACCAGCCAATCGACAGCATGAGGAAGGTTCATATGGCAATATGTGTTCCTTAATAGTTTTTCAGGTCTATCTCTTTGATTGACTACCGGTTTCAGCGATAAGTCGACCGTTGAAAGACATCATCAGAAGTCAAATTTCTGACGCCATGAACTACTTGACTTTATCAAATACATCTGAATATTATGCTCAGGCGCGAAGATCCCGACTGTCAAATTCCTGACAGTAGGGAGAAAAAATCCGCACGAGTTTTCAGGAGTTCGAAAATGGGCCGAAAAGAAAAAGAACAACTTGAAGTCAACCTGCTTGAACTCGTGCCGGAGAAACTTGTAGATCACGAGAAAGGCAACGACGATCTTATCACACTTCTTGCGCCGAGATTCAAAAGTCGCATCATGAAGAGATTTGTCAGGCACAAACCGGAGAAACAATTCATCAAGATCAAGCTGGACGAACTGGGGAGCGCCGCATGGCATCTCTGCGATGGTAGAAAAAACATCAAGGATATCGGAGAAACATTGAAAGAGAATTTTGGAGAAACGATAGAACCCTGTTACGACCGCCTGGGAATGTTCTTCGCTTACCTCGAACACGAAAAATATATCCACTACAAAAATCTTGATGAATTAAGAAACGAGCCTTCCGGCATAAGCTAATAGTCCGGCCCGAAAACCACGTAACGCCAGGAGTAAAAGAACAAAAAAATTACATACCTATTTAAGCCGGATAATGACCGCATTCATTCTCCCGGAAGCTTCACTGTCAATAGTAAAATCAAAACTGCCGAGAGGCGGTACTGTCAGAAAAATGTATTCTGGCCCCATCGATTTCACATCTCCCGTAACCGCGCTGAAACAGTAACCGGCCGGTTTGACCGCAAGTTGTGAAAAATCAGATCTGAGATTGATCGCACTGTATTCGAATCGCGGATCATCTGTTATCTCGAGCCCGTCGAGATACAACGCGGCCACCCAGTCACTGAAAATTTCATAAAAATCCATTCCAGTTGCCTTCTCGACATTTGCCACACCGGTAGTCATGGATTGGACAAGATCAGCATATATCGATTCTCCGAACCTGTCTCCCAGGTACCTGAAGAAAAGAAATGAAGCGCCTCTTTCGCCAAGATCGTCACCACCGTGAACCAGGGTCACATCACCGGGATCAATGAGAAAGATATTGGCCCTGAGGATATTATCCTCATCGTGGCCGTTAAGATCTTCTGCAATATGGGCAAGCCCTTCATCCAGCCACGTCTCGGCAATGTATGTGGGAAGGAATCCCTTTCCATAGATGAGAATCCTGTAATTGAACATGATCATATGGAGAAACTCATGGCCCAGCACACCTTCTATCACCCTCAACGCTCTCTCCTTCTCATACGTATTGCCGTATATGGGTATGGGGCCAGGATCAGGTACAATCGTATAAAATATCTCCATACCATTTGTACACGCGGAATGGATATAGGAAGGCATGAGGTCACCCGGCAGAAAGAACCCCGCGATATATCCTTCTTCCGATGCGGTTCCGGGAGGAGTGAGCAGATTTACAACAGGCGATAGCAATATGGCGACCTTGCCATCCCCGTTGATATCCGACTCATTGCCAAAAGTGCTTCTGTTTGTCTGGTAAATACGAGTATCGAAAGCTTCTCCAAGGTTAAAAGCCTCCGCGTCTGTTATGCAGCTGATGTCGGTATCCTGATCCACATACAGAAGTGTATGTTCTCCCTCGTATTTCAATTCGGCTGTTACAACAGTGAAGCTGGAAGGATCGACAGTACTTCCTTCGATATCAGTATATACATCGAAATCAACGGTCTGGGGCGCGGATGGTGTTTCTTTTAACCGGTTATCAATATCTCTGCCATTTTCCTCTCCCCCATAACCCGAGATCATGATCTCCCTGAACTCGTCCCATTTCCTTCTTTCAAACCCGGAGGCCCTGCCATAGTGATGCGCCAGGCGAGCCCGGATATCGGTATCATCCCCACCTGTAACTTCCTGCTTCGACTCATCACCTCTTCCACCCGGTAAATGACCTGCCGGTAAAACAGGGCATGGTGTATCGGCAGAGAATAAATATTCGTATGTCTTCGATGATACGGGCGGATCAGAGCTGTTGAAGAGAATCATTAGATATTCTTCTTCGAAAGCAGCTGTAGTAATACAGAAGCCGTAGCTGCTAGAGGAATAGAATATCTTTGACACATCACCCGACCATGGTTGAACTGAAAAGTCAAGATTACCGGAAGGTATCGCCGGCACATTCAGCCCGAAGGGATTTATCATGCCGAGCGGATTGGGCAATTCAACCCTGACACTTCCTGTGAAGGATCCATCAGGTACAAGCAATGTGAGTTCGTCAGATCTGATCTGAAGAGGCCGAATAATCCTGCTTGCTCTGCTGTTTGAAAAATCACACGGGGAAAAAGCCACTGTAATATTCAATGGTTCCCTGTCGAATCCACTCCCATTCACCCGGACGGTATCTCCAACAGATGCTGAAGAGGGAACTATAGAATAGATCTCGGGAAGATCCTGGATCTGCGAATCGTTACCGCATCCGAAAAAAAAAGCTGTTCCCATGATGCACAAAATGCAAACAGCTTTTCCTGAAAAGACCGATTCTGGACAGATCATGAAATGCCACCCTCAGCAACGAATAAAGCCGGTAATCGATAACAAGCCATAAAGCTCATTCATTAAACATTATATGGGCTCATCAGTCAAGAATCAACTTCTCAAAAACCCACCAGATTACTCATATAAATCGGCATATATCTTGCGTTTATCAGGAAACGCAGTGTCGGGATAACCTTTTACAGGGCACTTTAACCAAGAAGTTTCGATGGGACTTAGACTCGATCTGATTCTCTGCGGTTCTGATACGAATGAATCTATCCGTAGAGACTGCAATGAAGCCGGATGGGAAGTTTCCAGATTTTTATCAATCGGTGATTTTCTCAGGTCGCCGGATACTTCACCTGTCCCCCTTGTCATTCTCTCCATTTCTGAAGATTGGAAAGATACAAAACCCGGCTCACAATTGAGTTCTCTCAAGGATTGGCACAAGAACAACCCGGACACACAGATAATCCTGTTCACACCTGAAAATTTTGCCGGGGCAGACAGGCTGGCTATCAGGCTTGGAGCCAGACATTCCCTCTTTTTCCCCTACAGAAACAGAGATCTGATCGGGATCCTCTCAAAAATAGCACAGGGCATTGGTAAACGGCAGCAAATAAAAGCTGTCAATAAACACCTCATTCACCCCGATGGGTTCGAAGAAATTATCGGAGAGAGTGATAAAATTCAGGAAGTGATCAAGCTCGCTATGAAAGTGGGAAAGAGTGAATTTACTTCGGTGATGATAACAGGTGAAAGCGGGACGGGAAAAGGCGCACTCGCCAGAGCCATTCATCAGATCGGCTCACGTGCGTCAGGGCCATTTATCGAAGTCAACTGCGCCGCAATCCCACGCAACCTGCTCGAGAGCGAATTCTTTGGATACGAGAAGGGTGCTTTCACCGACGCCAAGGAACGGAAAAGAGGACTCTTTGAGATTGCAAACGGCGGAACTATATTTCTTGACGAGATAGGAGAGATCGACTACGGGCTTCAAGCCAAGCTGCTCAAGTTCCTTGACTCAAGAACAATCAGGCGAGTCAGCGGAACGCAGTTTCTGCCGGTCGATGTGCAGATCATCTCATCCACCAATAAGAACCTCAAAAAGGCTATAGCTTCGAATAACTTCAGGACCGACCTTTTCTACAGATTGAATGTTATTGAAATCACACTCCCCCCCCTGAGAGACCGGATCGAGGATATACGTCCGATAGCTTTGAGTTATACCAGAAAATTTGCGGCTCGCCTAAAAAAGGAAGATATCCGCCTGACAGAAGAAGCCTGCCAGCTGCTTGAACAATATTCGTGGCCAGGGAATATACGGGAACTAATTAATCTTATCGAGCGTGCCGTCCTTCTCGACGACGACGGAGTAATCACAGCTGAAGACCTTCCGGTTGAGAAAAACGCCAGGGAAACTGCTGTCAACATCAGAAAAACCGATGTAATAATCAAAATCGATCTTCCACCGGAGGGTGCATCCCTCGAAAGTGTCGAGAGAGGATTAATTGTCGCAACGCTTGAGCATACAGGTGGAAATATCACACGCGCAGCGAGACTTCTTAAGGTAGAACGAGGAACATTGAGATACAAGATGAAAAAACACGGAATTGAAGCAACGGATCATAAGAAAAAAATCAAAATCGGTGAATATGAGCCAGTTTCTGTAACAACTTAATATACCAGCAATTACACATCCACAACTGAAAAACTATAGTAAATACCTTGATTGCTTCAGGAATATTCCCTAACGAAGGTATGCGGCCGTATGGCCCGGGACCGGAAATAATTCAGGATTTCACAGAAATATCAGAGCCTATAACCTTCCTGGAATAATTACAGATCTTGTTATATTGATATCGATTACACGTCGCGAACAACCTCGGGGCACTCACTTTGAGACCCTACGAATTCCTTACCTGTACTATCGGAAACTGCCCATTTGGGACATGTGGCACCTCAGTTGCCTTAGCATAGGGTGACGTAAGACAGCTACCAACAGAGCCCGCTTTCAGGAGGTGTTTAGAGCATGAAGAAGAGATCAAAAGCCCATATTTTCCTCACTTCAATAACCTTCCTCAGCGTACTGGCTGCCATGGGCTGTGGGACAAACTCGCCTGTAACCCCCTCACAGGAAAACACTATGCCCGGTGTCGAGAATCCTCTTTTCGCGAAGCTCATCACCTCCTCGGGCTCTTCCAGAGATATGGTTGGTTCCTCCTCATCAATGATAATTGATGCAAATGATGGCGGAACGGTAACCAATGGCTATTACAGCCTTTACTTCCCTCCAGGTGCCCTTGAAGAAGATACCGAGATAACGATCGAGATGCCCCGATTCCCTGAAGCGGTGGTCAAACTCACACCACACGGAATCCAGTTCAACAAACCAGTTACTCTTTTTCTCTCCCTTGACAAGGTAGACTCGGAGGCCACCAGTTATATCGTGTACTGGTTCAACGAAGACTCTGAACTCTGGGAAAACATCGGGGGATATGTTGAAGACGGATACTCAGTAATTGATCTGGAACATTTCAGTGAGTATGGGAATCAACCCACTGTGACTATTGGACCTTAAATTACACTAGGTTTTTCTTTTGAACCCTCTCAACATTGAGAGGGTTTTTTTATTGGTATTTCTGCCATTTCACTTTACTATCCACACACATGGAAACCAAGTATCACCTGCCAGCTAGATATGATGTTACAGAGCCGCTTGGAGAAGGCGGAACAGGCCATGTATATAAGGTCTTTGATTCAGAAACAGGCAAGAAACTCGCCTTAAAAATCTTATCGGAAACGGATCCGGGTGCATATACCACACTCAAAAAAGAATTTGAAATCCTGTCCAGGCTGAATCACGACAATCTTGTCCGGGTACATAATTTCGGATTCACACCTGATAATATTCCTTACTTCACTATGGATCTCATAGAGGGGCATGATCTGCGGGCTTTCCTTGAAAAAGATGGCAACATAATCCGATTAACAGAGATACTTGATTCGATTTTTTCCGCTCTCCATTACCTTCATAATAAGAAGATACTGCACAGGGATATCAAACCGGAAAATGTCATGATTTCCATCAGTTCTTCCGGTGAGATCAAAACTACTCTCATGGATTTCGGGATGGCAATTAAAGGTACACATCGGCAGAATATCATTTCTGGCACTCCACGTTATCTGTCTCCGGAGATTCTTTCGGAATTAAAATATTCTATAGCATCCGATTTCTACGCTCTCGGAATCACCATTATCGATTGCCTTGTAGATATCAATATCCCCATTTCAACAAAAATCACCGAATCTTTTCTAAAAAACGCATATTCCGGCTTGAACAAATGCCTAGCTTCGGCAGGAATCAAAAGCCCATCATCATTTTCCTCTTTCCTGCTCTCATTATGCAGCCTTGACTCCGGACAGAGACCGGAAAGTGCAAGTGATTGTCTTCAGTTCTTATCCAGACTCTATAAAACCGACGATACAAGGCCGGGACTTCCGCAAAGCAACATGTTCGTTGGAAGGGAAAATGAACTTGACCTGATAGATGCCTTTCTCGAATCTGACAATACTGAAGAAAATACACTTCTTCTACTTGGCCAGACAG
Source organism: uncultured bacterium (assembly GCA_965370495.1). Taxonomy (GTDB): domain Bacteria; phylum Krumholzibacteriota; class Krumholzibacteriia; order Krumholzibacteriales; family Krumholzibacteriaceae; genus Krumholzibacterium. Next base: position 1,796 of record CBDUUV010000016.1, on the reverse strand, counting down.
GAATCGGCAAGAAAAGTCTTATGGAACAGGCTGTAATCGACGCGCAGCTCAAAGGGTTTACAACAATAGATCTTGCAAACCGCAGTTTTGATAATAATTCTTTCAATCAGTTCATTGAAACTCTGGGGACTCATCTCCCTGAAAAATCCAGAAAAAAATTACTCAAAAGTCATAACCGGATTCTTGAGACATTCAGCCGCCACCAGAACGATGGAATATCTTCAACCACACAGGATAAAACACCTGTTATTTTTGACAATATTATCCAGTTTCTCCACAAGCTATCCATTGAACATCCAATATTGATATGTATTCCGGATATTCTAAGATTCAGCACTGATTTTATCCGTTTTATCGATCACATGATTTACGAAACAGGCATACTTGAATCAAATGCAAGAATTATAATCTCACGCAACATTGATATTTCTATTCCCAAAATCAAAGCCGACTCACTCAAATCAATAACTTCTTCAAAAAATGTCTGTTCAATCGATATTCCACCTTTCGGAATCGAAGAACTTTCATATCTTCTGAAAGAACAATTCGAAGATGTCCTTTTCTCAGAGGAGGAATTACTCGATATAATCAACCAATCGGGAGGAATACCACTATATATACACAGCATCCTGAAGCATCTGATAGTCTCATCCATAATTTTTCAGGATGGAAACAACTGGAACCTGGACCGTAAACTTTTCAGCAGGTTTGAAATTCCGGAATCCTTTGCCGAATTAGCCCGATATGCTTTTGATGATTATGATCGGGTTCAACGCACAATCCTCCAGGCAATTGCAATATGGCACATCCCAATTAATATCTCGGATCTTTCATTCCTGATGAATATGTCTAATGATAAAATACTCTTTAATATTACGCCACTTATCAACAGCGGCATAATCATAATCAATGATGATTATATTGATTTCTCCAACCCATCCTACAGGATTCAAGTCACTAAAAATACACCCCACAGAAAACGCGTTAAACTCAATCAATTAATCGCTAATTATCTAACCAAGCAAGAACACAAAGATTATTCTCGTATTTCAGGTCATTATACAGCAGCAACAGCATTATCAGAAAGTATTGAATATGGATTAAAAGCAGCCGAACAGTTGGTATCGAGGTATGAATATTATAACGCATATGATTTACTCTTCAACATTTATACACTCACAAGGAAAAAAGGATCTATTCACCAGCAAATCTCCGTACTAGATAAATTGGTTCTAACCGAACAAATAATTGGGTTGGTAGATGAAGCATCAGAACATTATAAGTACCTAATTGAACACACCTCGATTTCTGATATTAGGGTAATCTATTTGATAGATCTTGGTCGTATTAAGGATTACTATTTTATTGATAGTAGCACTGCACTAAAAATATTTTCACAAGCACTAAATGAGGCAAAATTACTGAATAATCGGGATCTTGTTATAGAAATCATGATTATGCAGGGTTATAGCACGGATAGACGGAATTTAAACATTTTGCTTGAAGCAGCAAACTTAGCTAAAAACAGAAACTTGAACCTATACGCATTAGCATTATCAAAAATCGCTTATACATACAAGTTCGCCGGCAAAATCGGTGAAATGGAAGCTGTTATGGATAATTTACTTCCCATCGTCCATAAACCGGAAATCATGATGAACACCAAAAATAATATTTTTTACATTCTATATTTAATTTCTTTTTATCAAGGAGATTATGATACTGCCAAAAAGTATCTTGATAAGATGATAAATATTTCTCATATCACATGCAACGAAATTGGAAATGTCTCCAAT